>CAYQMZ010000112.1:0-13326 GCA_964418725.1 uncultured Pirellulaceae bacterium | reverse complement strand
CGATTCGCCTGACAAACCAGTCTCCAACTTGTGGAATCGCCCCGGTGACGGGAGTGGACACGGCTCGCGGGTCTATGATTTCAGCGTCGGTCCATGGCGATGGATTGAACTGGTTGCACCCAACGTTACAGGCTCGATCTTTCCCCAGAACAGTCGCTGGATTCGACTACTTCCCGCTGAACAGGTTGCCTGGGCTCCGTCGCTCTACTTGGGGCTACTGCCGCTCATTCTCGCTTGTCGTCGCTGGAAACTTCGCGGCGGTTCGCCGACCGTCCGCTGGCTAACATGGATCACGCTGTTCGCCATGGCAGCATCCCTTGGCAGATATGGTGTCGGCTGGGTGATCAATGAACTGCGGTACGTTTTTTCGTCCAAACAATACGCTTCAAGCGACCTGCTTCCCGGTTTCGGCGGGATCTATTGGTTCATGACGGTCACGTTGCCAAGCTACGCGAGTTTTCGATACCCGGCGAAGTGGTGGACTGTCGCGGCGTTTGGAATCGCGATGCTCGCAGCGAAAGGCTGGCCGGCGATTCGGAAGACAGAACGCTCGAGCGTCCAGCGAATCGCGGCCGTGCTTGCCGGACTAGGAATGGCAACGGCGATTTCGGCTGGCGTACTGGTGATGCAGCAACCCGAGTCGTCCAACGAGATCTTTGGGCCGCTACGGGGCGAGTTGGTGTGGCGGTTTCTTCTACTGGCCGCAGTGCACGTCGCAGTAGCATTCGGCGCAATCTGGATGCTGCGAACGGCGCAGCATCGTAGGCGATTGCTTTGGCTGGTCGTCTTCGTAGACCTGGCGGTGGCGCAAATGCCGCTGATCCAGACACTGCCAACTGCAAACTGGCGTGAATCACCGCATGACTTCGAGCAAGCGACGGCAATCTACCGCAGCGGCCCGCAATCGGCTTACCCTGAATCATGGCGAAGCGGGTCGTCCCTCAATCGGCTTTGGGAACTGAAACAAAACGAGATCACGACGCTTATGCCAAAGCATCACATTCCGCTGGGCATACGATCCCTTTCGTCTGGTGTCTCTATGGCCTCAGCAGACTACATGGCGATCTGGTCCGCCTTTCGCTCGGCCGATACTTCGAATCGAACGCGTGGCGAAGCGAACCTACCACCGGCAGAGGTCTTATCAGTGTTGGGGGCCGATCAGATTCTCGCGATCAAAGACGCTTATGACCTACCGACCCTCGACTTCTCCGAGGACACCGAAACCGAACTAACGCGATACCAAAACGAGCTCAGCTTCCCTCGCGTGTGGCTGGTCAAGGATTGGGAGAATCTCGGAAAATCCCCCACTGATTTCGATTCGATTGCAAAACGGACCAAGCAAATTTGGGGGCGGTCCGAGCCGATCACAGACTTTCGCCGGACTGCTTGGCTGGAGCACACATCATCAGTCCCGAGCCCCATTGCTAAAGAAAACGGATCGCAAGAGTCTGCGCCCGTTGATGAATTAGAAGCAGCACACTGCGAACTGACCATCGACAAGCCCGAACGGTTAGTTGTGCACGTATCTGTCACCGACCGTTCACTGTTGGTGATTCGCGATCAGTTCTATCCAGGCTGGGAAGCATGGTCCGTATCGAAATCCGGCTCCGAAACAGAGCGGCGGCAATTGACGGTCTATCGAGCCAATCGCGTCATGCGAGCCGTAATGCTTGCCCCCGGAGAACATACGATCGAGCTACGTTACCGTCCGAAATCCGTGTTGGTGGGCGGCATCATCACGGCCATTTCGATGTGCGTAGTGATCGTCATGCTGATCAGAGACTTCAGATCTGATAATTGAACGAATCCAACTCGGCCTCGTCCGCGCGCATTCGCAGTTTGGGCTTTTCCAGAATCACGGTCGTCTTGGGACGCACACTTCTTGTCAGCCAAACGCTGGAACCGATCACTGAATCGTGGCCGATTTCTGTCTTACCACCCAGGACCGTGGCACTCGCATAAATGACGACTCGGTCGCCAATCGTCGGGTGTCGTTTTTCGTCTCGAACCAAGGCACCGCTACTGTCTTTGGCAAAGCTAAGTGCGCCCAACGTGACGCCCTGATATAGCTTCACGTGTTCGCCGATCTTGCAGGTCTCGCCAATCACGACCCCCGTTCCATGATCGATGAAGAAGTAATTGCCAATCGTCGCGCCAGGGTGAATATCGATACCCGTCTGTTGGTGCGCCCATTCGGACATCATCCTGGGAATGAAAGGGACGTCTTTCTTGTAGAGCTCGTGGGCCATGCGATAGATGGTGATCGCTTCCAACCCTGGATAGCAGAAGATGACTTCGTCGACATTCTTGCAGGCGGGGTCGCCGTCGAAGGCAGCTTGGACGTCGGTCGCCAGGACACGGCGAATGTCGGGCAGCTTTTTGAGAAAGTCGATCGCGATCTCTTGGCCTTTGGCTTCGAAGTCGACTGGCTCTCCGTTGGCTGCTCGTCCCTCGCCATTGACGCTTGCCGACTGTTGGCTCTCACACGTCGCATCCAATTCCACGCGAGCCTCATGCTGCAGAGCTCGAGCGATTTGCGTGGTCAACTTATCGTGCAAACCGTCTATCAGGTGGCCCACGTGATATTCGATGTTGCCATGATGCAAGTTCTGGCGACGTCGAAACCCGGGATAAATGATCTCCTTCAAATCTTCCAGCGCCGACACGATGACGTCGTAACTGGGGAGCGGGCAATGGCCAAGATGGTTGATCGTGCCAATCTCGTGATAGGTCGACACAATCTCGTCGGTGAGATCGGGTAGCTGCTCTTTGCGTCGAAAGTCAGATGCCATCGGAAGGTGTGCCGAACGGGTCGGAGCAAAAGTTGCGTACATTTCTAGGGATCCGCTGGCAAAAAGGCAATCTGCTGAACGCTGCTTGGCGTCTCGCCGGCCATTCCCTGGGCGTACATCCACATTTCATCCATTCGGAACCACACTTTCAGATCGTTAACAGAATCAGCTGCCGCAGCCGAATTGCACGGTCGTCGAGCGGTTGTTGGCCCAAATCCGAAGCGGCCGCTAGCGATGATATCCATACCGAACACGTCAGGCCAGCAGAGACACGGCAGCCGACAGCAAGTTCACCCCCACCCCGGCTTTCGATCTGCAGTTACAATTTAGCCGTCAAACACAGTTGTGCTCCGTCGACTAAACGCTGAAGGTTTTGGGAAACGTGTTCCCGAGAGGTTGTCCAGACTTCCGGCATTTCGCGTTCTGGCCGAGACTCTGCCGAGCTTTGATGTACCAAGAGCCGATGTTGACGCAACACCCTTCATTGCGTGCGGATGAGCCATGGATTCCAAGAGCAAGACAACCTCTCACCCGGTCCACGTCGGATTGATCCTGTTCGTCACGCTCTTCTTCGGCACGTCTTCCTTCGCGAAAAGCCCTGTCGACTTCACGAATGACTTGATCCCACTGTTTACAAAACATGGCTGCAACGCGGGAGCCTGCCACGGCGCAGCCATTGGACGCGGCGAATTCAAGTTGTCGCTGTACGGAGGCGACCCCGCGGCCGACTACACCGCCATCGTGCGTGAACTTGGCGGACGACGAATCAACTTGGTTGAACCAGAGAACAGTCTGCTAGTTTGTAAGCCCACGGAGCAGCTTGAACACGGCGGCGAAATGGTGTTCGACTATGACAGCGAGAGCGCCGAACTGTTGGTGCAATGGATTCGGCAAGGTGCCGTATTCGAAGCGAAACGCAGAGTAGAACGCGTCGTCATCGAACCAACCAGATTCATCGCAAAGAAAGTGGGCGACGAAACCAAACTTCGAACCACCGCGTATTATGCCGACGGTTCACATCGCGACGTTACTCGATGGACGGTGTTTACCGCCGAGGACCCTTCTTCAGTTTTCATTGACCAAATCAGTGGCGATTCGAAAGTTCTTCGCAGAGGCAGGCATATCGTCGTTGCGCGATACTTGAATCGGGTGGCTCCGATCGAGCTGATTCTGCCAATGTCGGACGTGAAACTGAATCTAACCCGGGACAACGTCGCCCGGGATCGCATCGCCAGTGAGCAACGCGCCGGCGAGCAGACAGCCAACTTCGTTGACCGTGAGGTGCTAAAGTCACTGGAATTATTAGGCCTGCCACCGTCCGGCACGATCGAAGACACAGCATTCCTACGACGCGTCACGTTGGACCTGACAGGAAGATTGCCTTCGCCGGAGCAGGTCACCGAGATGCAGGGCGCGACAGTTGATCGCCAAGCATTGGTCGAAGAACTCCTAGGGTCCGAGGAGTTCACAGAATACTGGACGCTCCAGTTGTCAAAACTCCTCCGCCTGCGAACACAACCAAAGGACTCAAAGGGCGCGTTCGCCTACAACCGTTGGCTAACAGAACAGCTTCGCGATGGCCGCAGTTACCAATGGCTCGCACAACAGCTGATCATGGCAACAGGTGACAGCCACGAGATTGGTCCAGCCAACTTCTACCGCACAACCGGGGGCGCCCGCGAGCAAGCGGAATTCGTGAGCGAACTGTTCATGGGCAGCCGACTGCGGTGCGCGAATTGTCATAACCATCCGTTGGACCGCTGGACACAGGACGATTATCACGGGCTGGCTGCAATCTTCGCCAAACTTGAATTCGCCAAGGTCGTGCGTCCAAGACCCGACGGTCAAACAATCCATCCGCGCACGCAAGAGGCGGCAACGCCAAAGATCCCAGGAATCAGCGACGGGGCAGACAACGTCGGCAGAGAAGAACTCGCCGCTTGGCTCACGGACGAATCCAATCCTTACTTTGCGAAAGCCATCGTCAATCGACTTTGGAAACGCATGATGGGACGCGGTTTGGTCGAACCGGCCGATGATTTCCGAGATACAAACCCTGCCACACACCCGGCACTGCTGGACAAATTGGCCCAAGACTTCGTCGACCACGGATATCGACTTCGACATACGCTCAAAGTGATTGCTTCCAGCAACGCCTATGCCCGCAGTGCAAAAACTACGAGCGAAAACCAGCACGATGATCGATTTTACTCGCACGCTCTGCGACGACCGTTGGAACCTGAAGTTCTTGCCGATGCCATCTCCGACGTTCTGGGGGTCGCTGACATGTACGGAAATCACCCGTCCGGCATGCGCGCAGTAGCGTTGGTGGATCCCAAAACACCCTCAACGTCGCTTGATGTTCTGGGTCGTTGCAACCGAGAAGATTCTTGTGAAGAGGGACGGGGTGCCGTCAGTGGCCTGTCACAGCAATTGCATCTGATCAACGGAGACTTACTGAACGCCAGAATCGCAGACGAGGACGGCAGGCTCTCGAAACTGCAGCAGGCAAAAACGCCGCCCATCAAGATCATTGAAAATTTCTATCAGGCGGCTCTCACGCGGACTCCGACATCAAAAGAACGCGATTACTGGCGTCGCCAGTTGGAAGCGACATCCGATCAACAGGGACTGCTTGAAGACTTTGTTTGGGCGATTTTGAGCAGCAAGGAATTTGCGACGAACCACTAAGCCATATATGACTCCGTCATCGCCACGCTACTCCTTTGCTTTCGATTCCTTCAAAAGCGCCGCAATCTTTGGACGCATTTCTTCAATCTCCTGCAAATCGATCTCAACTCGTACGGCGTGCCCAACGCCAGCGTAGAAGCGTGCCAGCCCATCGGACCAGGCTGACGAGACGACATCGATCGCCGATTCTCCTCGCTCATTCTTCGTAAGCGGTGACGCTCCGCGCTCGAGCAACAGCCTGACAACGTCTTCTTCACACATGAAGGCAGCCACCAACAACGCGGTATTGCCGTCGTCATTCTTTGCTTCAACGTTAGCGCCATTGTCCAACAGGAACTTCACAACTTCGATACGACCTCGCAATGCCGCGTTACTAAGCGGAGTCGAACCACCCTCGGGCTGGGTCGCGTTGATATCAGCGTCTTCCTCAAGCAATGCCTTCAGTCTGTCGACATCACCGCGGGACGCGGCATCGCCCATTGCTTGTCGAGTATTCGTGTGAGGCCGATCCATTTTCCGCTGCAACTCGCGAGCGGCCTCGCGGCTCTCTGTCACGTGGAAGATGAAGTCGTTACTGAACAGCCCACTGGGATTCTGAAGCTGGATCAAGTGCATGCCTTCTGCTGGCAACGCAGTCAATCGAACCTCAACCAGCTCGTCCTCCGGATCGATGCGCACCACCCCATCGACGCGCCGCCCATCAACAATAACGTTTGCATCTTCGCGAACGTGACGACCACTGACAGTCATCGTTCGGTGATCATCAAATAGAATCGGGAATTCCTGACGCCCTCGCTGCTGCTCGATTGGCCCCAGCGTCCAGATCGCCGGCTGAGGATGATCAATCGTATCGTCGTGTTGACCGTGCCGAGCGGTAAACGTCCCGACAAACCGACCTTCCTTGGCTAGTTCGAGCAACTCGCCTCGCGTGAACTCGTAGTGCCCTTCTTCACGCGACTCACAGGTCGCAACTTTGCTAGTCGCAAACGTTGGCACTGACGGCGGGCCCGTATTAGTAGGTGGCGCTGACGCGATCGAGACATTGGTGTGATGCACTGCTCGATACTTCTCATCAGCAAATCGCAAGGAGATCGAAGAACTTGGTTGCTCTTGCTCCTCTCCCTCCTGACCGACAATCACACCATCGACCTCAAGCACAACCGCTCCTTCGTGCGAAGACAGCTCGAGAGCAGCCAACAGATCGATCGTTGTTTTGTCCTCCACTGTCGACTGAGAAACAGTGGCTTGCCGAGCGAAGGCGCCGGAGTAGCCGGTGCTGCCTTCTAGCACCATATCCCAAACTGGGTCAAAACGTCGGCGACCAGCCCAAGAAAATTGCCACATGTTCCGTTCGGGAATACCTCGTTCAGCAATTCCACGGTAAAAGTCAAAGTCAATGATGTTCAGTCGTCCCTGAGGCAGAATCAAGAATCGATCGTAGGCGCCGCGCCACGTCGGTGCATCCATCCCGGTACCCGGCGTATTCGTGCTGACCAGAAACGGCATACGGTGACAGTTGCCGCAGACGTTGGGCGTCGGATCGTCTTGGTGATCACCATCAATATGGAACAGTTTGAAACCTTCCTCGGCCTTTGTCGACACAACGTTCGTATAGGCGCGTCGCTGCGCCGGTGGATATGGCACGCTAAAGAGGAACGCCGCCATGTCATCTCGTTCGGCCGCGGTAAGTTTTCCAGTCTTACCCTCGTCGTTCTCGGTTTCGTCGCCAACCATGAACATTGTCGACGCAAGCCCACCGTCAATGAGATGACGAGCGGTGCTTTCCGGTACTTCTTTGCTGCTGTTCGGTTCGTCCTCGCCCCAAACATTCGCGCTGTTGTTGCCTCCGTACGGATCGCCCGGAATTCCGTCCCAGTGATAGGGAGCCGTATCTCGCAAACCACGGATGGGCATCGTTGATCGAGGCATGATCTGCTTGCCGCCAGTCACGATCGGAGTCTTCAACACCCAAAGCAACTGGTCCGTATGGCCATCCGGATGACAACTTGCGCACGAAAACGTATTGGTTGTTGATGCAGTGGCTTTGTTGAACGCAATCCTGCCCCGCTTGACCGTCGGATGAGTAGGATCTTCTAGTTCAACCGTTTCGATGACCCGTGGATCCGCGGGCGAAGAGATGTCTACCAACGACACGGTGTTTGCAACGGCGTTCAGCACCCACGCTTCTTTGACCTTTCCGCGGTCGTGATAAAGAGCGATACCACGAGGCACTGCGTCGACGTCGGCTCGCCCAAGAACCAGCCCACTCTTGGCATCAACGGTAAACAGCTTGTCCGAACCAGCCGCAGTGACGACCAAAGTGGCATCATCATCCGTCACTTGAATCGCAAACGGCGTGGCCAGCGCATTGGACTCACTGGGATGGTGAGGCGGCAGCGGCTCGAGGTTGATAAACCGCTTTGCAGACTTCTGACCTTCAAGTTCCACGGCCGTAATTTGATTCAGGAATGCTCGATTCTCAAGTTCCTTCAAACCGTGACCTTTTGTCCCGGCGCGCCCGTTCACGTCATTCCTTGCATCCGTCTGAGCGATATAAATACGGCCTTTTGAATCGACGGTCATTCCGTACAGCAGCGTTCCCAACGTATCGACAACAGTCACTAGCTTGTCCGTCTTTGTGTCGAATACATAGAGATCGCGATCCGGCACCTTCGGATGCTTAACGATGTCGAGTACGGCTCCAATCGACAGGACGTTGTTGTTTGCGACGGAGTGCTCCCAAGCATTAAACGTCACCAAATCGCCATCCAGCTCGCCGGTCCCGCCCGACAACTGTGTCTTGTTGTTGGACTCGAAGGGAATGACGTACAGTTTGTCGTCCCGAACGACGATGGCTCGTGGATCCTGCGCTGAGATCTTCAGCCGCTTCTCGACTTCGTAGGAACCACAGTCGACGACAGCAATTTCGTTTTCAGAGGACAGCGCAACGTAGGCCTTGTCATTGCTCGCGAATGCAATTCCCATCGGTTCGTCAAAGCGAGTCGACTTCGACGCCTCGTCAAACGCCTGCACCGTAGCAACCACATGGAGATATGTTGAGCTGTGCGGATCGTTGTCGACGACGCTCACGGAATCCGAGACATGATTCGACACCCAAACCTCGCGCCCGTCCGGTCGAATGGCGACGCTAACCGGATCGATACCCACGTTGACTCGAGCAACCAACTCACGAGACTGCCGATCGATCACATCCAGCGTGTCCGATGGCGTATTTGCCACAAACACCAACTTTCCGTCGACCGCGATTGGAGACGTATGGGGGCTTACGAATGTGGGATGTCCCACGGTTGCACCCAAGTCATGGGCCCGCGTGTGTGCTACCAGTCCGCACAGCAACAGCATAGAAAGCCATGACGCACGAAGTGCCGATGCAGAATGAAATTGCTGGCCCTTCCTCGCAGCGGCGAACCGAACGATTTTCAAACAAGATCCTGAAACCTGCATTACCATTTTCATGGCCTGTCTCCGTCAGTCGGTGGCATGCGTCCGTGAATGCAAGCACCGCGGTTCCCACGAAGAGGCGACGCTTGCGACCTTCAGTATGCCCATGCTGCGGAGGGGCTCCAACCTGCGCGAAAAAAATGTTGCAGACTGTTACATGCGGGCGTTTTTAGGCGAATTTCGTATCACGAGGACCGAGCTGTATTGATTTGATCACAAGAACTGAGAGCAAAAGACTCTCGGTGCTCCCCTAGTTTTCCGACAAAAGTTCGGCGGGAAGTTCGCTAACGCTCGACGCGGAAGTAAGCATTGGGGCTTCGCCTTTCAGCAAATCGATATTTTGCTAGCGAACAGATTTTTTGCGTAAGCCGTACATGGGTCGAGCGTCTATAACCAGACTTGCTTGCGATGCGGCCATTTGGTTTGGTACGATCGCCGCTAAAACGGGTTAACTCCTAACTTCGAAGGTAAGGGATCCAACATGAAACGAATCGTTACTGCAATCTTTGCTGCTGGTCTGATCGCGTCGGCAGTGTCCGCGGAAGAGCTGAAGATCACTGGCATCGCATTGACCAAAGCTGGTGACAAAGTCTGCGCAAGCGAATGTGCATCTGAGTGCTCGAAGGGGTGCCCAGTTGAAGCCGCCATGGCGAAGCTGCCTAAAATGACCTACTTGGTCGGCAAAGAAGAGACTTGCTGCTCGAATGCTGCAGCGGAACTTGCCAAGAAGCACGAGAAGCCGATCCACTTCGTTGTGGCCAAGAAGCCATACGACAACGAAGGAAAAGCAATGGCTGCTTTGGCGACCGCCACCGAGAAGTTCGTAGCTGACTTCACGAAGACCCAACACTGCAAAGTTAGCGGCAAGTACACGGTTGCAGGCAAAGAGCTGTGCTGTGAAGTTATGGCTGGTCAACGCGCCGAATTGGCGAAGAAGGCCATGAAGAACGTCTCGATGACGTACCTTGTTGGCGAAAAAGAATGCCACTGCCCAAATGAAGCCGCTTCGCTGGCCAAGACAACGGGTAAGGACAAGCTGTTTGTCGTCGCAGGCCAAAAGACTTGCTGCAACATTGACGCTCGTCTGAAACTGGCTCAGGCCAAGTACAAAGCCGCTATCCAAGCACTGGCCAAAGCTGACGCACCAGCAACTGCTGCCGAAAAGTCGTAGTTTCGACGCTTTTCAGCTCAATCAGTCAACTTCCAACCCAGCTTACTCTTCGGGTAAGCTGGGTTGTTTCGTTGATACACACACCTTCCGCCAACAAGCCAAGCATGACGCGCGAAACGATTCTCTCCGCTGAAGACAATAATGAGGAAGAGGATCGTGACCTACGTCCCCAACGGATGGCCGATATGGTGGGTCAACGCCAAGTTCGGGATCGGCTTCAAATCGCTGTCGATGCGGCCAAGATGCGAGACGAGCCGCTCGGCCATATCCTGTTCGATGGCCCGCCGGGATTGGGTAAGACGACGTTCGCCTATTGCCTACCTCGCGAACTGGGCGTGGAAGTCAATACAACGACCGGTCCGGCGCTAACCGCCCCCAAAGATCTGGTGCCTTACCTCACGAACGCTTCCGAACGTTCTGTGCTGTTCATTGACGAAATCCATCGACTTCCCACGGCAGTCGAAGAATATCTCTACACCGCGATGGAAGACTATCGCATCGACATCGTGCTTGGCGAGGGCACGAACGCACGAACACTGAATCTCAGTCTGCAGCCATTTACACTGATCGGTGCCACGACACGGGTCGGCTTGCTAACCGCTCCATTGCGAGACCGCTTTCACATTCGCGAGCATCTCGATTTCTACCCCAACGACGAGTTGGCCGAAATCGTCCGACGCAGCGCTCGCAAGCTCCAGGTTGGGATCGATGATGATGCGGCGATGGACTTGGCACAACGCAGCCGCGGTACACCGCGCGTCGCCAACAACTTGCTGCGCTGGGTTCGCGACTATGCAACCGCAAAGGCGGATGGAAACATTACTTTAGAAGTCAGTGAAGCAGCACTCCGCATGGCCGATGTGGATTCGATTGGCTTACGGCGTGAAGACAGGCAGTACCTGACGACATTGATTGAGAATTTCCAAGGGCGACCCGCCGGCGTGGAAGCCATTGCTCACACGATCAACGCGGCAACCGACACGCTCGAAGAAGAGATCGAACCATTCTTACTTCGCATTGGTTTTGTCGTGCGCACCGCCCGTGGCCGATTGGTTCAGGCCAAGGCTTATGAGCACCTCTCTTTGAAACCACCTGCCCCACCGAAAACAGACAAGAACTCGGAAGACCAACAAGAGCTGTTCTGAGACGGGCACCTCAGCGGCCAAATTCGCACAGGCCGATCTATGACGTCACTTGGTTACCAGACAGGTGACTCACATCGTTGAACTTCACGACCTCAACAGCGTCTTCGCCTATGGCTAGGTGAGTAACACCGGTATTGAGCAGATCTGCATTACGGTACTGGTCGTAGGTCGACTTCAGTAACGCGGCCAACAAGAGATCCTTGAAGTCCGCGTGAATCACACATGCGACCCGCGACGCTGTGCCCAGAAACTCAGACCGCAATCGGGCGGCCTGTGCTTCAGCGCGGGCCACGGCCAAGGAGTATTCTTCGAAGGGCTTGCTCTTCCACCAACCCATTCCGTCGATGTCATCTGGCAGTTTGAACTCCGGATAGTTCTCTTCCAACACGGCGCGTGTCATTCCGGGCATCCCACGAAGTTCGCCGGGAATGTGACCGGCAAAACATCCACCCACTTCGTGCAGATCCGTCCAGATCTCAGGCTGCACTCCAGTCGCTTCCGCAACAGGACGCATCGTCTGGATCGCTCTCAGGAATCCGCTGGTGAGCGCATGCGTGATATCGATTTCTCCAAAACGTCCCGCTAACTGAGCCACTTGTTCGGTTCCCAGATCGGTGATCCCCGGGTCGTCAACCCGCTCGGGCTCTGGCAACGCATTGTTGGCGGATTGAGCGTGCCGAATGATGTACAGCTGAAACTGCGAAGCCATGGTTCGTTGTGCCAATGATGCGTGTTGACTGCTCGAATTGCCGTCTGGCCGGGCATCGCTAAACTGAGCTTACTATTTCAGTCAGCGATCCATACACCGGTTCGAACAACCACTCGAAAGGAAAACAAATGTCAGAAGTAAAAATAAACGTGCGAGACAACGGCCCCTTCCTTGTTGAAGGCGCCGTCAAGGTTACCGATGCCGACGGAAATGAGTTCCCCGTCGACCCCAGCAAACCAGCCATAGCACTTTGCCGATGCGGCGAGTCAGCGAATCGTCCGTTTTGCGACGGAGCCCACAACAAATGTGGCTTCGAATCTGCCGAGCGTGCCCAATAGACAGACGCACTCTCGCCCATCAGTCAGTAAACCAGCTCAAGTCGATTGTTAACCCAGACAGTGCGTCAGCATTTCACTGGGTGACTTGATGTAGCTTGTGTAAAACGGGCCGAACTCAGCGTACTTCGCACTGGCCTCGTCAAAACGCATTTGATAGACGATTTCCATCAGGTACTGGGGGCTTGCCGCCCAAAGGGTGACCCCCCACTCCCAATCTTCTAAACCGCAGCCGACGGTAATCAATTGGGTGACCTTTCCGGCGAAGGCCATGCCGCTGCGGGCGTGCTCACTCATCATTTCTGTCCGAGTTGAAAACGGCAAAGTGAACCAGTTCGCACCAACGACGCGAGACTTGTTCATGGGGTAAAAGCACATTGCCGGCAGATCAGGAAACTCGGGTGTCAGCCGCTGCTTCTTCATCATCGGTTCGCGCGATTCGTAGGCTTTCACCTTTGCTTCGTACGCTGGACTGCCTTTCTCTTCGCCTTCGCGAACAAGTCGCTCGGCATACTGCTCGACCGTTGGGACATATTCGGAGACTTCGGAGATTGAAACGAACGAATAGCTGGGCTTGATCGCCGGTCCCAGCGACGTGTTCAGCAGTCGCTGATGAACGCGATCAATCTTGAGCGGATCGGGGTCCATCATCATCAAGCTGAAGTCTGCCTTGTGCCCGCTGACGACAGAAGTCTGCAAGCGCTCCGGCGCATCGGAACCATTCGAATCCAATGCCTTTTCGATCTCGTCGCGGCCGGCAGCAAGGGCTTCCGGTGATGTCCATCGGAGAATATTTCGATCGAACAGATAATAGAGGTGCGTACAGTGCCAACCCTGCGTTGGGGTCAACGTTTTCTCAACTTGAACACGAGTGTGTGGTGGACGGTTCATGGAAAATCTAGCTGGTTATGTGTGGGTGAAGAGCCGACGGATCGCGAGAGGGACGCTAATTCCGGCGTGGTGAGATGTAAGCAAACCCGTGGTGGCAGTCAGAGCAGGAGTGCCCGCACTCCAAACGTTC
>CAYQMZ010000111.1:0-13365 GCA_964418725.1 uncultured Pirellulaceae bacterium | reverse complement strand
ACGTGGATAGTCCTTCAACGTTTGGGTTGCCGCAAGAACTGTACGAGGCGCGAATGGGGATGGCGTGGATCCGGCGTTTTAACGAGCGATGGACGGTACGCCTGATGGCGGGCACTTCCTTCGCGACCGATCGCCTCAACACGTCGAGCGATGCATGGCAATTTCGCGGAGGCGTATTTGGAATCTACCAAAAGAACCCAAGATGGACTTGGACTTTCGGTGCCATTGCATTGGGGCGAAACGACCTGCCAGTCCTGCCTGCCGTAGGGCTAATTTATCAGCCGCATTCGAGACTCCGTTTTGATCTGCTGATGCCTCGACCACGAATTTCGTGGATGATCACCGAGAGTAACGAACGGCAACAGTGGTCTTACATCGGCGCCGGTTTGAACGGCACGACGTGGGGCGTGCAACGAGACGATGGCACGAATGATCAACTCACTTACGGTGACGTTCGCTTTGTCATCGGTTGGGAGTCGACGCCCAAAAAAGAGCCGGGCGTTCCGTTTACTCGAGGCCGAAAAATGGCCGTCGAAGCTGGCTACGTGATCTCTCGCGATTTCGAGTGGGAATCCTCAGCCTCGATAATCGACCTAGACGATACCTTCTTGGTGCGAGCATCCGTTAGTTTCTAAACGGCGGCCAGGGCATCGTTCGAGACACCACGATTTGGAATCGCACGGGCTTACTGGACCAGCTTTAGTTCGCCCTCTTCGCTACGCGACTCGAGCTCTGCCGTAATGTGCTCTTGAATCTCGCCATCCGGAATGACGACGCCGCAACTGACGACGAACTGCAAGGCTTGTTCGATGGGGATGTCGACGTCGATCGTTTCGCTCTTGCGAACTGAAATCGTAAAGCCAGTCCCGGGTACCGGAGAAGTTGGCATCAGGACACTCACAATTGGCTCGCCATCCACGGCACCCCGAATCGTAAGCATGCTTTCGCCAGTCACGAACCCCAACGACCAGACGCCCTTCCTTGGGTACTCAACCGCGACGACCCGTTGGAAGTCGTTCGTCTCACTTTCACCGACGAAGAAATCCGTCACCTGTTTCACGGACGAATAGACCGTACGAATGATAGGTAACTGATTGATGACGTTCTCCATCGAGTTCCAAAAGTAGCGGCCGACGCCCGCTGCAAGGAACTTACCCAGCAAATACATCAACAAAATGAAGCCGGCAAAGAACACAGGAATGACAAACGATCTCTTTAGGATCGAGTACTGCACATAGTGCTTGTAGTAGCCGCGGCCGCCTCCGTTTTCAAGCGGGATCCCGGATTCGCGAACGTGCTCGTTCACGGCGTCGCGAACGTGCAATGGAATCCACTCGCCGTTCCCCAGCGCGACATAAATGGTTCCGTCTCCCGAATCTTCGAACTGAGGTTCCTGCTGCTGGGGTTGCGAAATACTGGACTGTGCTTCGAAAGCCGAGTCAATGTCCAGTCGACGTTCGATCCTTGCTATCGCAGCGATCAGTTCTTTTAAATCGCGGGACTCGGATTCAGCTTCCAATGATGGAACATCGTCAATCTGCGGATCAGACGACTTCGCTTCTTTCGTCTCGGCGAGCTTTCTGCGAGCCCGCTCCTGTATCATCTCTTCCGCCACGGCGTTGGGAACGGCACCGACGGGAATCTCTGTCTTCGTTTTGTCGATCAGCCACACGGTCGCTTGTCGCGTTGCGCTTTCGATCGGGTTCAGAATTTTCTCTACCGAACTGGCAATCCACAACAGAATGACGAACGTCAGGAGCGGCGGCAGAACCAACGCCATTCCACGGAACACGGCAATCCGGAATGGCTGCAGATTGTAAGCCACTTCAGATTGAGTGCTGTTTTGGATGGGTTCTCTTTGATCCGACATGGCAAATTCGCTGAATGCTCCAACAGGAATGCGGTACCGATGCGGTCCGCAATTTCACCGTAGTTACGTGGCTCGGCCCACAACGGCCAAGGAAACGTGACTACAACCAGCACGTTTCAAAACTCTAGCCGCCTCGTTCGCCGTCGCTCCTGTGGTCATGGTGTCATCCACAATCATCACATGAGCGTCACGAATGTCAAAATCGGAGTTTACTGACCATGCGGACTTCACATTGCGAAGCCGCTGATCGGGGGAGAGCAAACTCTGCTTCTTGATTTTACGCTTACAAACCAACAAGTCATGGGCAGTAGCCACACGTAGGCGTTTTCCTAACCCAATCATGATCATTTCTGAACTGTTTACACCGGTCACGAGGCGTTTTAGCCAAAACTTGGGAATGCAGGTAATCAGGTCTGGCAACCCTGTCGATTCGCTGGTGCCGACTAGGTCACCTAGACGTTGGCCCAACGCCATCGCCAAAGACTGACCGGGTTCGTATTTCATTCGTACGACCGCAGCCTGCAATTCGTCCGCATATTTTCCCAATGAAAACACGCGATCAAACATAAAGTCTCGTTGTTTGCATTCGACGCACGGCCACTTGTTCGCTTTCGCAGCAGATTTATTGTCCGTCGATTCGGTGACAGTAAACACAGTGTCCGTCAATTCGGTGTTCATGCATCGATTTGACTCGAACGCACCGCATCGTGGACACGCTTGGCTTTCCGGCGTGAAGTGCAGGCGTTCACAGCTCTCGCATAGCTGTGGTCCAACATCGACTACATCCAGCGGAACCTCGCAGAAAGCACACTGAGGAGGAAAAACGAGACTGAGAGCCGCATTAGTGGCTCTTCCCAACGCCCGATGTAGGAAGTGTCCGAAGTGCGTTCGGCCACGTTGGTAGGGCCCTGTCGGATCCTGGGGCGGTCGATCTGCGCCAGCCCCACGGTGGGAGTCCTCCGTGGCACGCTCGGCATTTCTAGTTAGCTTCAATGCTGCACCGGTTCTACCAAACTCTTGCCCGTTCCACCCGTACTATAACCTGACATCCGTACCTTGCTAGACGCTAGCACTCAAGAATACGAGAGAGAGTTCACGTCGTATCCCAAACGAAAATTCGCTAAAGTTCCACTCTAATTCGCCACCAACGTCGAACCCTTTTTCTCCCCAACGGGCTCAGCCAAAGCGTCTCCTATGACCCGAATCGATCGATACATTTTGGCGGAATTCGGCCGTGTCTTCTTGATTTGCTTTATCACGTTTCTGGGGCTCTACGTCGTTACGGATTTCGTGAACAATTTGGACGAGTTGATCAGTCATGGAAAGTCGAACGGCGGACTAGCCAAGACGCTCTTTGACTTTTACGGACCGAAAGTGCCGTGGTTTTTCGATCTCATCAGCCGAATCGTCGCACTCGTTGCGGCAATCTTTGCGGTCACTTCACTGCAAAGAAGCAATGAGATGGCCGCAATGATGGCGGCTGGTATTTCGCGTTGGCGCATCGTGAAGCCACTGATCTTTGGTGCCCTCTTCGTAGCAATGCTGGGTGCCGTTAATCGCGAGTTGATCATCCCGCAGTTGGGCAGCCGAACCACCCGCGACGCACGGAACATGTCCGGTCAAAACAAGGAAGAATTCAAGTCGCAATACGATCATGCGAGCGGCATCTTCATCGATGCCAAAGGTCTAGTGCCAGCTTCTCGGACGATTACTGAGCCAACACTCAGCTTGCCAACGAGCTTGGCTGAACGAGGCACAAAGCTGCGGGCCAAGCAGGCGGTGTACATGGAAGCCGATGGAGATCGTCCACGCGGTCTTTGGCTGACGGACGTGGAGCTGGAAAAAATGCCACTCACACAATCGTTGAAAACAACAGACGGAAAAGTGATCGTCTACCACCCGATCGACACACCGGCTCTGAAAGACAACCAACTGTTCGTGCCTACTGAACTTCCGTTCGAACAGCTCAAGAATGGAAGTGAGTGGCGTCAACACGCTTCAACGTTGAGCTTGATTTCGAACGCACGCAACGAGAGCCTCGACTCCGGAGCCGACGTCAGCGTCACGATTCACCGCCGTTTTGTCCAACCGGTGATGGACATGGTTGTCTTGTTCCTGGGCATTCCCATCGTGCTTTCGCGTGAATCGCAAAATGCGTTTGTGGCCGTCGGCACCTGCATGCTAATGATTGCTGTGTTCGTTGTCGCCACATTGGCCTCGCACGGCGCCGGTATGAACTATCTGATTAGCCCCAGCCTGGCAGTCTGGCTGCCACTGCTAGTCTTCGTGCCTTTCGCGGCGTTGATGAGTGAGCCGCTGCGCCGCTGATCGGACAGCACAGGTCGCCGCTCACTGTCTAGATGCGACGAATCAGAATACCGCTCAGCAGGCAGATCAGCGCAGCCAACTGAGCCCAATGGGCAACTGACTGACGTACTCGAACGGGACGAACTTCATCACGAATCGTTTCGGCGGTGATTGAGGGAAGTGATTCCAACTCCGGCGGCAACTTCGCACTCAACCGATACTCGGGCGGATACGGGCGGTTGTAAGTGAGCACTCGCTGCTTTCCGTGATCGGTATCACGTAGCCGAAGCGTGAGCTGGTCTGTGTCCTCTAGCGACATGTCGACTCGGTAACGACCTAGGCCTATTTCGCGAACGTCTGCCGAGAATTCCTTTCCCACTGTATTCATTGCCGCGGCGTCCCACTGAATGCCCGATATCGGACCTCCATTAGGAGCCATTCTTGAAATGTCTAGACGCCAACGATCATCCACCACGGACTGTGTCACTTGCATCCCCGCTGAATCCGTCTTCCGAATGATTCCCCGCAACGCCTGTGCCCAGAATTTCCCACAGTCGTCCCATGCCAGCCACTCGCCGCCCCAACGCTCGGAAAGATCACTGGTAAAGGCCAGTCCCGTGCCTAACCCGAACCGAGAAACAGCAAGCAACGGATCGCCAGTCTCAGTAACCAACAAGACCTGCGCCGTTGGTTTCGCTTCGGTCATCACATAGCCAAGTGAAAACGGCAATTCGGCTTCACGGTAACCGCTGAGCAAGGGGTGGTCGCCCACGACAACACTTCCGAACAGATCTTCTTTGATTGCCGACTTCGAAGCCTGCATCGTTTCTTTGGTGAAAATCTGAGGTACGTTGGCGGGATCATTCGTTTCGTAGTAGCGGCCTCGTCCCAGTTCGGCCAAGCCACTTAACAGTTGCCGGTCAGCGCCGCCCAAGGCAACCGTAGAAACCGTCATTCCGGCATCTGCCATTCCCTGTACCAGTCCCTCGTGATCGGCTGGCTGTGTTTGTCCATCGCCGAGCACAATCATGTGCCGGATTTTTGCGGTGGCGTTTTCCAGCATGTCCTTGCCAGTCACCATCCCGGTATACATGTACGTTCCACCGCCGGCCGCCAAGCTATCGATAGACGCCTGGATCGCATCCGATTCCGAAGCACTGCGCATTTCGCTCACCACGAATGCACGTGAATCGAACCCCACAACGCCAATCATGTCTCGTGGACCTAGAAGTTCGACAGCAGACTTCGCAGCTTGTCTGGCCAAAGCAATCGGAACGCCTTGCATTGAGCCAGACTTGTCCATGACAAGCACCATGGCGAGAGATGGCTTCTCTTTCTCTTTTTCAAACCGCGAAACCAACGGCAGAACTTCTTCGACGGGAGTCTTATAATAGCCGCCCAAACCGAAACTGTTGTCGGACCCCAGCATCGCGAGTCCGCCGCCAAACTCCGACACATATCGCTTCAGTGCTTCCATCTGTCGGGGTGACATCGAAGTTGCAGAGAGGTCGGCAATTACGATCGCATCGAATGCCAACATGCCTTGCAGATCCTCCGGCAAGCCAAACTCGCCCCGAATGTCGACGTCAATGTCCTGCTCACGCAATGCTCGACTGATGCCGCGTAGCTCGCTGCCATCCGTATGCAACATCAGCACGCGAGCCTTACCTCGAACGTTGACGGTGCATTCCATTTGATTGTTCAAAGGAAAGTGGTCCCGTTCAGGAATCAGTTCGGCGGTCCAAATGCTAGTTCCCGAGGTCGTCATCTCGACATCGAAGTAAGCCGCAACTGTCTCGTCCGCTTCCAAAGACACAGTTTGCTCTTGAACGGCGACACCCTTATGAACAATCCGCAGGGTGGCGTTCATCTTTTCGTTGCTCAAGACATCAACACCGATCCGGTTGACTTCACCATTGAATGCATTCGGTGTGGATGGACGAATCGCCAAGACCGATGCTTCGGAATGCTTAAGCCCCTCCAGTTCACGAATTCGCAAATCAATGTTCTCATCCTGCAACTGATCAAGAACAGCGGCCATTTCTCCGTGCGTTTCTTGACCATCCGAATACAAGATGACGCGATGCGACTTCCCCGCTGGAAGCGCAAAGCGTGTTTCTCGAATCGCATCGACCAATCGACTCTCGCTGCGAAACGACGCATTGGCAAACGTATCCTGCCATTGAGTCAGCAACGTTTTAGCCTCGTCGACGGAATTGAAGTTTTTGACCCCACCTGCGACTAAAAATAGCGACCATGAATCGTTCGACTTGAGCCGATCAATTGCAATCTGTATCTCATCCAGAGCCTGACTGGCGGAAGGCAGATCAATGGACTGCGATACATCAACCAAAAAGACGACGTGCAGGTCTTCTTGTTCGGTCCCCCAATACGGACGACACATCGCAAGAATTAGCAGCAGGATACCAAGGGCCCGCAACACGAAGGACGCGACGAGCCGTCGTTTAGGTTGATCGACCAAGGTGTACCGCAAGCCGACCAACATGAGCAGCGGAACGATAGTCCAAATCAACGGTCGAAGTGTGAGTAATTCCATCACCCCACCATTCGCCGATGATACATGGCTGATTCCGCACCCAGAACGATCACGGCCAGAACGGTGAGGATGTGTGAAACGGGCCATCCCTTTTGGATCGGCTGGCTCGTGTCGGTCACTTCATCGTTGGCAACGTGAGATTCTTGGCGACTCAATAGGCTGCTTGCCACGGTCCAGTTTCCCGCGTTGTTGCCCATTGAATAGAACCCAACTCTTTCAATGCGTTCAAACTGACCGTGCTCCGTTTCGGATTTGCTCCCATCGGGTTTAGTAATCGTTGTGGACTTGTCCGGGTCGGCATCGGGGATGGGGATCGAGTCACCAGGCCGATACGTGGCAAACAATTCTTCTTCGCGACCCACCAAATGCTTGGATGAACCGTGCACGAGAACGGGGAACCAAGCACTGAAGTAGAACTCGGCCAAGACGGGGTCGAGGTTCACAACCACAACCGACTTTCCGTTTTCCGTCACGCGGTATAGCAACGGCACGTCTTCACCGTTGCTGACAATTACTTGTGCCGTTTCCGGTGCTGCCAACTCAACCGCGCCAGCGAATGAGATTGAACTGACGTCCATATGTTGCAGAATAGGATGCTCGTCAATCAACACCTTCGGTACAACGGTATCCAAGTCTTCGCCGACGTCGGACCACCAAGGTGACTCACCCTGCGGCTGGAACACGATGGCCCGATCAGCTCCGGACCAACTTCCTTGATCAATGACAATGTCCGAATTCTCTGTCGCCAGGCTCAGCAATCCGGAGCCTTCGGAAAACGCCAGGACGCTGTTTTCGAAGAAGAACCGTTGCTCAGCCGACACCTGAACGCGAATAGGATCTTGGGGTGGGATTACCAGATGAGCCAGATTGTCATTGGGTAAAGCGTCATCGCTGTCCAGACGGATCAGCCACGCACCAGCCACCGCATTCTCCAATTTGAAGGTCTGCGGTTGGTTCAACGCCGGCTTCACTTCGATTGGGATCAAACGGAACAGGCTTGTTTCATCCGGTTTGTCGAATACCAGCAGCTCGACGGTTTTGGTTTCCGAAAACGTCGAATGTAACTGTACGTACAGTCCCAAAAGGTTCGTTCCACCAGGTATCCTGCGCAGGTCAGCCGAAACAATCCCCACGTTCCCCTGAGTGCTACCGATCTTTAGCAGTTCAACACGGTCTGGAAGTCGACTCGTGTCAAAGCAGCCGTCGGAAATTAGTATGACGCGCTGCCCCTGCAACCAATCTTCGCGTTTTTCCAACAAGTTCGACTTAGGGCCATCAGCTGTAGGCTGATCTGCCTCTGCGTTTTCCTTAGGTGAATCGCTGGCGTCATCAGGCTCTGTCGCTGCGTCTGCTCCTGCGGCACTCGCTGCCTCGGGTGAAATCGAATCGTCCGCCGCGTTGGACTCAGGAATCACTAAGAACTGATCGGACTGGAATTCGTAGTCTGTCGACTCAATCGACTCCACCGCCTCGATCAACTCGCGGGGGTTGTCCGATAGGTGTGATTTGTAGTCCACGTTTCGCGCAACACTTGCAACCGCCGCTCGTTGCGATCCATTGAATGCTCGCAGTACATCGATCGCCGTTTTCTTGGCATGTTCCAAACGCGTAACTCCATCTTCGACGGTGTTCATCGATGCGCTATTGTCGATCAACAACAACACGTCCTTGCGTTGCTCTTTACCGATTTCAGGACGCGTTAGGGCAAGACAAACCGCACAGAAAGCTAACGCCATCAGCAGCAAGGACCAAAAATCACGTAGCCGTTGTAGCAGGCGATTGGGACGTTTTTCCCTGAAGATATCTTCCCACAAGAAGTAGGCCGTCGTAGGTTTCCGTCTTGGCCGCACCTTCAGCAGATAGATTGCCGCAAGGGGAATAAGACTGACGAAGGACCAGAAGAAGATCGGGCTTAGAAAACTCATGCGACCAAACCACCTCGTCGCAAGATATCCTGAATCACAACATCAAAGGCAACCTCAGGAGAAGTGGAAGCTAGACCGATACCTCGCTGTGCGCAGCAACGTTGTAAGTCAGCGTTCCACTTGGCAACCGCCTGCTCGTACATACGAGCCTCTCGGGGCGATACAGTTAGACGCTGTCGCTGATTCGTCTCCACGCATTGAATTTCGACGTCACCTTTCCAATCACAATGGGTGTCGTTCTCGTCCAATACTTGCAGGCAATAGATGTCGTGCTTGTAAAATTGAAGGAACTTCAGCCCTTCTTGATAGCCCGACGGAAACAAGAAGTCCGATATCGCCAGCACGAGACCTTTGCGTCGATGTCTTGCTTGGAACAACTTACAGCACGTGCTGAAATTGGAATCGCCACCAAACGTCCGAGCATCCTCCAGCGACTGCAGGAACCGCATCGCCTTACCACGACCTCGGCTTGGATCCATCATCGGTTGCAGCGTATCGGCAACCCCGTACACACAAACTCGATCTAGGCAATTCAGACCAATGTAGCCAAGCGCTGCCGCAAGCTGTTTTGCGTACTCGAATTTGGATTCCATCGATTTGCTGCAATCCAGCAGCACATAAATCGTGGCATCTTCTTCTAGTTCGAACAACTTGATCACCAACGATTCGAATTTTGCGAAAACGCGCCAATCAATCGCACGAAAGTCTGCTCCGTAGTAGTACTCGGCATAGTCCGCGAAGGTGATTCCCGTTCCTTTCTTGGTCGACTTGCGATCCGCCTGTAGCGTGCCGCCCAAGACCTTACGCGCCAGGAGGTAGAGCGAATCAAGACGGCGGATGAATTGCGGGTCGGTAAGCATAGGAAACTGCTAGGCGATTTGGCCGCAGCGTGCTGCGCAGTTGGCCGCGCAGTGTGCTGGTGACTTTTGACTACGACAGACTATTGATGAGACCAGAAATGATCTTGTCACTGCGGACACCTTCCGCTTCGCCTTCGAAGCTGAGGATTAGCCGATGACGCAGGGCCGAAATGGCCGTTGCGTTGACGTCTTCGCGCGCGACATGGTAACGCCCATCCAGCAAGGCTCGAACGCGACTAGCAGACAGAATGGCTTGTGCTCCACGTGGAGAAGCACCATTGCGAACGAATCGCTTCACCTCATCGCTCGCATGTTCATTGTCTGGATGCGTTGCGCGGACAATGCGAACCAGATGATCTTGGACTGTCTTATCGATTGGAATTTCGCGAAGCGTTTGGCCCAGCCGCAGAATGTCCTCACCGCGAGCAACAGGATTGATGTCGGGCTGAGTGTTGCCGCCGGTTCGGTTCAAGATTTCGCAGAACTCGTCATGTCCCGGCAATTCAACAAACAGTTTGAAGAAGAAACGGTCTAATTGAGCTTCTGGTAACGGGTACGTACCGTCTTGCTCGATCGGATTCTGGGTCGCCAGAACAAAAAATGGCCGGCCCAGTGCGTGCGTTTCCCCAGCAACCGTGCACGATTTTTCCTGCATCGTTTCCAACAACGCAGATTGAGTCTTTGGCGTCGCGCGATTGATTTCGTCGGCCAACAACAGATTGCAAAATACCGGCCCCGGTTGGAACGTGAGTTGTCTGGAGCCATCGCGATCGACCAGAACTTGCGTCCCCACGATGTCGGCCGGCAAGAGATCCGGCGTGAACTGAATGCGTTGGAACTTCAGATCCAGGGCTTTGCTGATTGTGGACACCAACGCGGTCTTTCCCAACCCGGGCACGCCCTCCAACAGAACGTGGCCGCCGCAAAGAATGGCAATCAACACGTCTTCGACGATTTGATCCTGTCCAACGATGAACTTGCCAATTTCAGACTGGATACTCCGAAAGGTCTGTCCGAATTCCGCCGCGGCTTGTTCGGCGTGCTGCGTGCTCATAAAGTCTCACGTTGTTGAAGTCTTGGTTGTTGCAATGGGCATCAGGCGATCGATAGCGTGTTACTGTTCGTTGCTGTGGATCATTTCGAAATAGTTGCGTACTCCGTTTTTGACATCATCCGGCACATCTTCGCGGTCGACGAACGATTCGATCTGTCGCTGGAAGTTCCTCGACACTGCTTTCCCTTGTGCAGTAGATACGCCAGAGCCATCCTCAGCCGATTCCAGGGTCGTGAGAGATGGCCCTTCACCTTTCTGACCTTTGAGCTGTGAATACTGCCCGTTGTCTTGCAACGCGTCTCGTTCATCTCGACGCGTATCGCTGGATCCCCATCCGGCTTTTTTGCCGCCCGCATCAGGAGATTGCACCATGCTGCTCGCACCACCCTGATTGTTTCCTGGCGTCAGGCCGGCCAGTTCCGATTGGCCCTGACTGCACGCTTTGGCAAGCATTCCAAGTTTCGACTGCATCTTGAGTTTCATGCCCATGCGTCCTAGCTTGGAGGAGAGCTGAGCCAATGACTTTTGTGCTTGCCCCTGACACTGCTCGCACTTGGCGAGCTGCTCTTGGTCGCACTCCCCGTCTTCCTGTTCCTGCATCTCGGCATTCGCGAGTTGCTGCTCTAGGTTGTCCAGGTTTTTCTGCAGTTCGCTTACCAGCTGCTCTACGCTTTGCTGGTCTTTACCGTTTGAATTGGCTCGCTCCTGAGCCATCTTGGCCATCTGTGATTTGCTGGACTGGGACTGATTGGCCGACGACTTTTCTTGGTTTGAACGTTGTGCGTGTTCGGACTCCGAGTTCTTGGAGGTTTTCGCAAGCTGGTCGCTAGATTTACTTTGCTGTGTGGACGACCGTTTGCCTGCGCTTCGCTTCGCTGCCGCCGCCATCCGTTTCGCCGCGGCTCGAAGCTTCGCGAGCTGTTTGCGTCGCTCGCTGAGCTTCTTCGTCTGTTCCGGTTCCATTTTGCTCAGTTCGGAAGCTGCTGCGTCATACTTCTTTTGCTTGAGTTTGTCCGAAAGAATTTTGGTTTCTCGATCCTTATCCAGTTCCTTGGCGGCTCGTTCCAAATACTGCTCGTCCCGCTTCTGGTCCATCCGAGCCGACGCCCTGTGCAGTTTCTGCTCAAGCTTTGCGTATTGGCGAAGGGCTTCCTTCCGGTCGTCAGTTTGACGTAGCTCCTTTACCCACTCACGCAATTTGTTCGGCTCGAGCAATTCGCGTTCATCATCATCTTGGATCTCTTTATCCAACTCGTCGATTAACTTCTCCAGATGGTCATTGACTAGTGAAGTTTGCTGGAGTGTGGCAATTTCCAGCCCCAAGCGATCCTTGACTGCTTGGCTGGGACCGACGAAGGCCATCAGTGCTGCGGTTGCGCCAAAGAACAGTCCAACAGCAGCGATGCGTCGGGGAAACGAAAATGGAATAGAGTTCGGCGAAACCTCCATAACTTGCTGCTGGGTCTGTTTTGCTTGCAGATCGAAGTAGCCGCCTTGCCGCCCAGAATCGCCGAAATTCCGACACGATGTGACTGAGTCTTTAAACCCAAAATACTGATCAGCAAACGCGGACGCCTCGGCTTGCGAGACACGGCGCAGAAGCCAAACGCCGATAGCGATCAATGCCGCGAGTCCGGCAACCAGCGGATAAAAGAATCGCGGCACTGCGAAGCCTTGCCAGATATAGGCAGCTCCGATGGCAACAAGACAACAGGCTCCGGTGGCTGCAGCCCAAATCAACACTTGCCAAAGCAAATACTGGTTCAGCTTTTTCTGGACCCGCAGGACGAATTGTTCCACTCGGTTTTTGGGCATGGCGTTCTTTCGTATGCTCGTCGATCAGCTACGCGTTCACGAAAACTAGTTGATTATGTTCCGGTGCAATGATCCGCTGATTGGGACGCGTCGGTGAGATCAATGATACTGACTTCAACAGCCGGTCGAATTCAATCTTCAACTTTGCGGGGACTTCTTGTTGCTCGAAAATAGCTTTCTTGGCATCGTCCTTACGATCCAATCGCTTGTATAGATTCGCCAACGCCAAGCGGAATTGCGCCTTCGACAAATCGGTTCTGGCCGCTTTGATCGCATTGCCCCAAGACTCGATCGCCAGTTCACTAAGCTCCTTCGGCGTCTTCTTCTGCTCCTCATTCTTCTGCGGCTTTCTGCGACGTTGCGACTGCCGTCGATGATCTTCTTCGAATTTCGTGGCCAACATTGCCCAGCCAAAACCACCGTCAGTTTTCGCAAGCGATTCAGCGTGCTCTTCTAGCTCTTTCTTGGTCAACAGCTTGTTGCGATCCATTTCCTCAAGCAGTTCACCTCCATACTGAAGCGTTACAGAATTACGATTGCCACGATTCTGCAATTGAAGAACCTGCATCGCAGACATGCAGCGAAGCATACTGGCGGTCATCTGCAGGCGACGCTCGACTGGGAGCGTTCTTTCGCCTTTTCCATCGGGATAGCGTGGGCGGTGATTCTGGCTGCCAAGCATGGACCACAGTTCATGGGAACGAAAACGCAACTGACGTCCACGGTTGTTGGGCTGATAGTCCTCGAACAGTTTCTCAAATGCTTCATGGTCGTTTGCAAAGATCTGAGTTGCGACCGACTGAACCAACAAATTGTGCACCCACTGATGTAGCTGTTGTTGGTTCGGTGCGGAGAACTGTCGATAGGCTTTCGCCAAGTCAGCCAGCTCGTTTGGTTCGATTTCGTCGAACCCGCCCGATTTCATGTGCTCCATGACGGGCGTTATAACCGACTGCAAAATCATGCGTTTGCCGTGT
>CAYQMZ010000110.1:0-13379 GCA_964418725.1 uncultured Pirellulaceae bacterium | reverse complement strand
TGATAGGCTCGAATGGTCGCATCCCACTGGTCCTTGGCGACGATGTATTCGTGATCACTTTGCCCGTTGTGAAGCGATTTGTGAGCATGTGTGCGAGCAAGCCTTTGAGCGAATTCGGGCATGTCATCCCAATCGTCCACGCCATCTGGTTCTGCGGGACGTCGAATCGACGCGAGCGGAAACTTCTCGAACCACGGCTTCGGAACGTGCAGCGGACGATGAGGACGGAAGAAGCCAACCGTCATCAGCAGCGGTTTGTCGGTGACCGTATTCCATTGCTCCTTTGCCCACTCAGCAACTTTGTAGTCGCTCATCTCTTCGTCTTTAACATCAAGAGCATAGCCGTCGTTGGGCGCTGCCATGGCATTGAAGTTGTTCTTCCCTTTGGGTGGCTTGGGATCTCTCGGCTTTTGAAACAACTCGTCGCCGTGCTTTCCAGGATTGCCGTGAAAGACCTTGCCGCCACTGACAACGCGATAGCCATTTTCCATAAAGAATTGCTGCATTGTCGGCGTCGAGATTTTCGATTCCTGTCGGAAGCGAGCGTTGAAGTACGTCCCCGTGTTGAAGGGATAGATGCCGTGGTTCAAGCTGGTGCGTGAAGGCCGACATTGCGGCGAGTTGCAATAGGCTTGCGAAAACAACATGCCGCCAGCGGCCAACGCGTCTATGTTCGGTGACTTCGCATCTGGATGCCCACCAAGGCAGCCAATCCAGTCGTTCAGATCGTCAACGATAATAAAGACGATGTCGGGCCGTTGTTCTTCTGCTCGGGTGACGGTCGCGAATGCGGTTAGCCCGATCAAACACAGGAGGAAGGATTTGCAGTTGTTCATGGGATAAGATCCTAATGGTAACCCGACGCGTCAGCGAGGGATCAATGCGGTCACGGTGATCCCTCGCTAACGCGTCGGGTTACCTTGCTTGGTCTACTTCTTCTTTCTCTTCGTTCGCTGAACTTCACCCACGTCCTTCATGGCTGGGCCGGCTTCGGCGATCAACTTATCACAGCGGGATCGAATTTCATTCAGCTCATCGCTTTCCTTCATATTCAGTGCCAAGTTAGTGAGCTGATCGGGATCGTTCACCAGATCGTGAAGGAACTCATGCGGCGGCTCATTCGGTCCGTTGACGTAGTAGCGAGCATAGACCCAATCCTCGTGACGCACACCTTCCCAGCGAGGAATGCTGCCGGGCACGGCCAGGAATTCGCAAAGGAAATCTTCGCGCCAGTTGGATGCATCTTCACCACGCACCAAAGGTGCAAGGCTGCGACCTGTATGGGCTTTGGGAGTTGGCAATCCAGCAAGTTCGATCATCGTTGAAGCCAGATCACTATTGATCGCCAGTTCTTTCAACACACGTCCTCGCTTGGATTCCGGCAAACGCGGATCGTGAATGATCAGTGGCACGCGGAGCGATTGTTCATAATGCGTCCACTTGCCAGCAAAGCCGCGGTCGCCCAGGTAGTAGCCATTGTCGGCCGTGTAGATAATGATCGTGTTGTCGGCCATGCCCTGCGATTCAAGCTGCTTCATCAAACGCCCAGCCACATGATCGATACCGCTGATCATGCGAAAATAGGCCCGCATGTTCGTCTGGTATTTTTCCGGCGTGTCCCAGCGCCAAAAGTAACGCTGCCGGTTGATCGACTTCTTCAAAAAATCTGGCTGCGAATCGTAGATCGCTGGATCGCGCAAGTGAGGAAGTGGCATTTGCTGATCTTCGTACATGCCATCGGTGACTTTCGGCCATGGGTAATGACCGATACCTGGTCGCTTGTCGCCGTCTTCGGCGTGAGTCGCGTTGAAGCTGAGCTGCAGACAGAACGGTTGGTCCTTTGGCTGCGCTTTCAAAAAGTCGATTGCCCAGTCGCCAAGGATCTGCGTTTCGTGTCGCTCCGTTCCGTCAGCCTGCTTTTTGAAATACGGCTTACGCCCCAGCCTTTGGCGGACATCAAACATCGCTGCTGCAGACTCGCCGGAGATGTTGACGTGTTCTTTGCCAAGGTGACCCGTGCGATAACCGGCGCGCTTCAGCACTGCAAAGTAAGACGACTCGCATAGTGCAGGGTTCAGTGGCCCGGGAGCCGCGCGGTAGAGATGCTTGCGTTCGTAGCAACCCGTGAACAAGCACGCTCTTCCGACCCAGCAAGTCGATGTGGAAACAAACGCGTTCTCGAATCGTACGCCCCCTTTGGCCAGCGCGTCGATATTGGGAGTCTTCACGATCGGGTGGCCGGCACATCCAAGCGTGTGATTGCGCTGGTCATCAGCGTAAAGCAGCAGGATGTTGGGCTTGGTGTTGCGTTTGTTCTCGGCAGAGGCCGTTTCACTGGTAACCCGATGCGTGAGCGAGGGATCTGCGGTCGCAACTTGGTTTTTCGATCCCTCGCTTACGCGTCGGGTTTCCTTGTTGATGGGTCTTTTGGGTTTTCGTTTTTCTGGCCTGGGAGCCGACGCCGTAAACTTGCCCACCTGCCGTTGATCCGCCACGTACCACTGGTCCAAAAGTCCACTGAGCTGCTTGACTCGTTGGGGGTTCTTACTGGCGAGGTTTGTTTTTTCGCCCGGATCTGACCCCAGAGCGTAAAGCTGAGGCTCGCCGCTGGTTGGCGGATACTTCATCTTTCCTGGTGCGCCATCGTAGGTCAGTAGCAACTTGTCGTGACCTTTGATCACCCAGCGGTACAACAAAGAAGCCTGCGGGTTTTCGATGTCGGCGATGTCGTGCGCGAAAGATTCGCCGAATAACGAATCTCGCTCAATGGCTTTTCCGGATTTCAGTTCCGGTAACAGATTAAGTCCCGGGAAGTCGTGTGGTCCTTTCGCCGCAGCGGCCGCAAGAATGGTCGGTACAAAATCTATCGATGAACAGAGTTCAGGGCGATCGGCTGGCTGAATCGTTCCCGGCCAGCGGAACATGATTGGCGTGCGTGTGCCGTGTTCGTTCGGGCTGCGTTTTGAACGCGCTGCGTAGCTTCCTTGTTCGGTCTGAATCCAGCCGTTGTCGCAAACGTACAGCACAAGCGTGTTTTCTTTGATGCCAGAATCATCAATATGATTGACGAGCGCCCCGCAGGTTTCGTCGAACCATTCACACATCGCGTAATACTTGGCGATCCGTTCCTGCACTCCCTTCGCCTTGTACTTCTCCAGCAGTCGAGCTGGAGGCGTGTGGGGCGTGTGTGGCATGAACGGCGCGTACCAGACAAAGAACGGTTTGTCCGCAGCCACACTTCGATCGATGAAATCCGTGACAGGCTCGATCCCGGTGCGGCCAATTTGCAGTCCCGCATCGCCATGTCGTCCACGCGGATTCGGAAACCCAGCAGTCATTCCCTCAGTGAATCCGCCCCGCTGATACGATCCTTCCCACCACTTGCCGCTCTGGTGGCTGACGTATCCCTTCTCTGCCAGCCACTTCGGAAGTGATCCTGTTTTGTCGATGTGCGAGATCAACAGTTCACGCGCGTTCTTGCCCGCTTTCTCAGCGTGAGCCTTGTTCGCCGGAGTACCTGCTGGATCGTTTCCCGTCGTTCTGTTCTGATGTGAATAGAGACCAGTGATCAACGTCATCAGCGAGGGGCGGCACAGCGCCGTCGGAACATACCCGCGCCGAAACAACACACTTTCCCTGGCAAGCTTATCCAGATTCGGTGTTTCGATTTGTGGATGCCCCATGAATCCGTAATCGGTGTAGCCCTGGTCGTCAGAAAGAATCAGGACAACGTTAGGCGGTGCTATAGATTCGGCGCAAGCTAATGAACAGGCAACAAGCGCTATCCCGAATGCAGTGATTGTTGATTTCGTCATCTGGTTCTGTTCTCAAGCGGTGTGTGATTTGACGAATGAGCGAGGTAGCAATGGAGACTGCCGTTGCGGTCCTCTGTTTAGGGTTCGTTTATCTGCTACCGGTCAGCGAAAAATCTAACGCACAAATACGGAGGCAAGGGATGAAACGCAGCCTTGAGTAAGGTTTTCATTTATCATGTACCCACTTTTGCCTCCTGGTTTTGAGGTGACAGTGAGAGTCTTGACGGCTGTTGATATGATTGAATAGGTAACCCGATGCGTCAGCGAGGGATCAAGCAAGATCGATTTTCCCTCGCTAACGCGTCGGGTTACCTGTTGTGTGGCAGCGACTTGCGACGCTTCATGCAAAATGTTCTTACGCGTCGGGTTATCGGAAGCGATGAGCACCTTGAAAGTCAGTATTAAACGACGCCTGCGGCTACCGGTAAAACGATCGCATTCAGCCGCAGTCCTATTGCTTACACTTGGCATCGTCTGCACCGCTGCCCCTGCTTTTGCTAATGACCCGTTCGACCACAAACAGGCCGCCGACAAGGTCGACGAGTTCGTCTTCGCGCACCTGAAGTCGAAGAAACTCAAGCCGAACCCCACAATCACGGATGGGCAGTTTGTTCGCCGCACTTACCTTTCCATCATCGGCCGCATTCCAACCGCTTCCGAATCCGCCGACTTCCTGAATTCCAGCGGTGCCGACACGCACTCCGCTCTGATTCAGCAACTGCTGGCCAACGACACGGCTTACACCGCGCATCACTTCCAGTTCTGGGCCGACCTGCTGCGCGTTCCGTCCGGACATCACTGGGCGTTGGTCTATCGCGAATGGATTCGTCAACAGATTCACAGCAACACGCCGTACGACGAATTCGCCGGGCGTATTGTCAGTGGCCACGGACTTGTCTTCGACGACCCCGCCGCGGCTTACTACATCCGCGACACAGGAATGCCTCTGGACAACATGTCGAATACGGCTCGCGTCTTCCTGGGCACGCGTCTTGAATGTGCTCAGTGCCACGACCATCCGTTCGATGAATGGACGCAAATGGACTTCTTCAAGATGGCGGCCTTTACCTACGACTTCGATCATCGTGGTGGTGGAGTGAACCGCAGCAAGATGCTTGGAGTGTTATCAGAAGAAGAAAAGCAAGCCTACCGGGACGCGATTCCGATCGAGCGGTTTCCACGTTTTCGATTTGAGGAACAGATTGACAAGTTCCTGAGCAAAGATTACGGCGTCAAGTTTCTGGAGAAACACAATCTAACCGAAGCGCAGTTTCGCAAACACGCGGCCGCTGGCATGGCGGCCGAAAAGAAACTGGCGGAATTCAACGAGCCGACTCGCTACAACATTTCTAAACTTGGCAATCACATCACCTACACTCAGGTTCGACACCTCGACCGGCCTTTGAAACTGCCGCACGACTATCAATACAGCGACGCGAAACCTCATGACATCGTTTTGCCCGGCACAATGTTCGGGGCTGAAGTCCCGCCGCAGGCCGACCAAACGACTCGCAAAAACGCGTACGCTCAGTGGCTCACGTCGCCTGATAACCCGCGATTCACAAGAGTCATCGTGAATCGAATCTGGAAACGTACGTTCGGTCACGGAATCTTTGAGCCCGTGGATGACCTGAGCGACGCAACCGACATCGAGATGCCCGAGTTGTTGAGCTTTCTGGAAGACTTGATGCGGGAAGTCGATTACGACATTCGTAAATTCCAAAGCGTGCTGTTTCACACCAAGCTGTTCCGTCGTGAGATGCATGGTAAAGACCATTCGATGGGAACGCCGTTTGATTTCACAGGACCGTTGATGACTCGAATGAGTGCTGAACAACTTTGGGATTCAATCGCCACGCTTGTTTTGCCCAACATTGACACACACACGCCGAATCGGGCCAAGCTGCTGCGTCGCATCGCCGAAACCAAAGCCAAGCATCACAGTCTGGAGGTTCGACCGACGGAAGAAGTGTTGCAGCGGATGAAGATCGCCGGTGCACGCCTGCGTGCGTTCAAGCCGGAGCAGGAGAAATACCAGAAACTGATCGTGGCCGCCTACGATGCGGGCGAGGACGAGAAGGCGGAGCAGTTAACGGAGGAGTTGAAACAAAAGACGCGAGAGATCGAAGAGAAGAATCGCGAGACGGTTTTTGTCGATGTGAAGTCGTCCGGTGCTGGCGAGATGATGATGAGCATGACCTCGGTACAGCCGAAGAACGACACGGCGGAAACGCTTGATTTGATCAAGGCCGCCAAACCTCGTAAGCCACCCAAGGATCTGGATGAACAGGAACGTAAACGCTGGCTCAAGCAGGAGCATGATCAGCTGAAAGACTTCCGCGAAGTCGCACGTCAAATGGCCCGCGCTGTTGACCTGGAGTCACCCGCGCGTCGCGGTCACTTCCTTCGCGACTTTGGCCAGTCGGATCGAGACACGATCGAAAATGCATCGTCACACGCTTCGGTGCCTCAGTCGCTATATCTGCTGAACAGCCCACTGGCTGTTGCCATTCATAATCGTAACTCGTTGCTGGGGTCACAGCTTAAGAAAGCAAAGAGCCCGGTAGACAAGATTGCCGTCATCTACCGCGCCATGTTGACGCGAGAACCAACGGACGGAGAAACAACTCGCATCCTCGCCGACCACGAAAAGTATGGTGACGAAACTCTGGAAGATCTCGTCTGGGCATTACTCAACTCCCGTCAGTTTTTATTCATTCAGTAAAGGCAGCCTCACGAATTTTCTTGGTAACCCGAAGCGTAAGCGAGGGATCGAATAATAAAGCGTTGCCGATAGATCCCTCGCTTACGCTTCGGGTTGCCAAAGGTGTTTTTGAACCATTTACAGTTTTCAACATATGACCGACAAACAATCCTATCTCGATCGCCGGCGTTTCGTTCAGCTTGCTGCCAGCAGCTTTCTGGGCGTTCGTGCAACCGGAGCTTTCGCTGACACAGACGCAATAGAACCCACACCGCGCAACAAGCCCGCCAAGCAACTGATCTACCTGTTCATGGCAGGCGGCATGAGTCACATCGATACGTTCGATCTGAAGCCCGATCATGAAAACCAGGGTTCGACGCGGGCGATCAATTCCAACGTTGATGGAATTCGCGTTTCCAGTCACCTACCCAATCTTGCTCGCCACGCCGATAAGCTCTGCGTTGTCAATTCGCTCACATCGACCGCTGGCGATCATGAAAAGGGCAACTACTTCATGCACACCAGCTACGAGCAACGCGCCACGATTCGCCATCCGGGGATCGGCGCGTGGGCACAAACAGCTCACGGCAAGCTGAACCCAACGATGCCAGGTTCCGTCTTCATTGGAAAAGAAAGTCGCTTTCATGGCAGCGGCGGCTTCTTTGAACCTGCCTTTGAGCCGTTGGCGATCAGCGAGCCCAAAGACGGCCTGAAGTATTCACGCAGTAAAGTCAAACAGGAACGTTTTGACCGCCGGCGAAGTTTGGCCAGCGATTTGGATGCAGAGTTCTTGGAGCGATATCACTCCAAGCCAATCCGGGCTTACGGCGACATGTACGAAGATGCCGTCCGTCTGATGGAGAGCGAAGACCTTGCCGCATTCAACATTCATCGTGAAAACAAAGCGACGAAGGCTCGGTACGGGGAAGACCCGTTCGGGCAAGGTTGCCTGCTCGCTCGCCGCCTGATCGAAAGCAATGTTCGTACGGTCGAAGTCAGCTACACCGGCTGGGACACTCACACCGACAACTTCACATCAATGCCATTGCTGTGCGGGACGATGGACCGCGCCGTCGGTGCGTTGCTTGATGATTTGCAGCGAGTCGGAAAGCTGAATGACACAGTCGTTGTGCTGACCACGGAATTTGGTCGCACTCCGATCCCCAATCAAAACCGCGGCCGCGATCACTATCCCAAAGCATTCACCAGCGTTCTGGCCGGAGGCGGCTTCAAGAGCGGTTACGTCTACGGAAAAACGACCGCGGGTGCAGAAGAAGTGGATGAGAATCCCGTGACGATCCCGGACTTCAACGCAACGATTGCCTACGCACTGGGCATCCCCATCAAGAAGGAACTCTTCAGCCCAACCGGTCGACCGTTCACGGTCGCTCACAAAGGCGAACCCGTGCTGGATCTGTTCGCATGACTCGACAGTGGATCAACGTTTTTGGTGACCCGACGCGTCAGCGAGGGATTAGCTTTTTGAAGTTGCCCTTTTCATACTAGCTCGACGCGCAAGCGAGTGAATCCCAGTTTTTCTGCAATCTGAACGACCGTAAAAACACAAAATCATAAACTCACTCGCTTGCGCTTCGTGCTGGTATTTCCTGCACGAAATCGATTTCGAGTGGGAAACGCGCGACTTCAAAACTCACGCTTCGGGTTTGCATGGTGCCCGTAATTTGCCGACCCTATGAGACCTCAGTCCCGCGTATTCTCGTTAGCGCGCCTGTCGGACCGACTCTGCGTTTCAGCTATTGAACCCATGCTACCGTTCTTGAAGCGTGTTGGTGTCACTTTTTGCGTCTGCGCAATCGCTCGGACTTTTCTTTGAACTCAGGCGTCTGATCGTCGGGGATCCATTTGGCAAGCTGATCACGAATCGCCTTGTGCGCCGGATCGCCTGCGAGGTTTTTGAACTCATTTGGATCGGTTCGATGATCGTAGAGTTCCTCTGGGCCATCTTCGTAAACGACCAGTCGCCAGTCACGACTGCGGACAGAGTGATTGCCAAAGTAGGATGATGTGATTGCTGGTTGTTCCCTGGGCGTGGAGGGATCTTTGAGTTGAGGCACCAGAGAAACGCCTTCGAGATGCTGATTCGCCGGCAGGCCGCACATTTCAACCAGCGTCGGGTAAATATCAATCAGACTTGCCGGTTCGCGGCATTCTTCACCCGATTTGATTCCAGGGCCGATAAACAATAGCGGAACGCGCGTGGACTCTTCCCACAGCGTGCGTTTGGCCCAGTGTTGTTTCTCGCCCAAATGAAAGCCGTGGTCACTCCACAGCACGACGATCGTATTGTCAGCATGAGGACTGGACGCCAGAGCATCCACAACCGTGCCAACGCAATGATCGACGAAGCTAATCGACGCCAGATAAGCGTGTGTCATGCTGCGTCGCTTGTCGTGCTTCATGACCTCGGCATGAGTCGGAGCCACCGCATAATCGTTGATGCTCAGGAAATTCGGCGGCAGGTCGTCGAGGTCCGACTTCGGATTCTTTGGCAGAACGATTTCTTCTGCGTCATAAAGATCGAACCACCTGGGCGGAACAAAAAGAGGAACGTGCGGACGAAAGAAGCCGACTGTCATGAAGAACGGTTTGCCAAAGTCCTCTTGAAGCGCCGTGGCCGCGCTCTTCGCCAGTTGAAAGTCTCCCATCTCGGCATCATCAGCGGGATACGCTCCCCAGTCCCACGCGCCGCTCCAATGATCGGGGCGGTTCATTGGTTTCTTCGGCCTTGGTGCTTTCTTTCGGCCGAGCGACCGGTCAATGTCTTCGACTAACCGCCCACCGAAACCATGGTGTAGCACTTTGCCACCGGAGAGTGTGTAGTAGCCGTTGTCTTTGAAGTACCGCTGAATGGTTGGAACTTTGGCAAGAGCCGGCAACTGCTCGTACTTGGGCCCGATTTCATAACTTCCGTGAGTGGTCGCCGCGACTCCCGACATCACGCTGACTCGTGAACACGAGCACACCGGAACAGCACAATGTGCGTTGGCAAAGATTCGTCCCCGCCGAGCCAGCGCATCCATGTTCGGCGTGATCGCTTGTGGGTGACCATCGAGAAACCCAACCCAGTCGTTGAGATCGTCGATACAGATCATCACGACGTTGGGTTGAGAGCCTAGTGATTCCGTAGCGGTTGCGTTTGTCACTCCGAAGAGAAGTGCAATCGAAACCGCTAGAAACCTTACGCGTGCAGAGTACATGTTGTAGTTGTTTGAAAGTGGTGCTTTTTCGTGAGGTGCATCTGAAAGTGACTCTTGGAAAGCCGCTATGTAGACCGTCTGTTCGATAACGTCACTCCGTTCCACTCCGACTTTGTGGTGGATTCGTCTTGATCTCTTCAATCACCCACTTGGTGAAACCCAGAACAGAGTGAGGATTCGTTTCTGGGCCGACGGGACGACCGCGGCCATCGGCGTGCGGAAATGTGTTCAGAAAGTAGTGCATCTTCGGATGGTGTTTGGGAAGTCCAGCTTGCCATAACGTGTTCAACCAATCGCGTTCCATGAATTCGTAGTATACCTTTCCCTTCCAGCGGATCGGGCCGTAGTAAAAGATGTATTCCTTGTCTTGGGCGAGCGTCCACTTGGCTCCCTTGATCACTTTCTCGGGCTTCCCCCATCCTGTTTCCAGTGGCCAATGACGATTGAATTGGTGGCACTCGTAGGCGATCCCCTCGCATCGATCCATGATCGGCTGGAAACGACTGTCGGTCGCAAAGAACGAAGGTTCTTGAACCATTTGGATCAGTTTGTAATTGCCGTGCTTGAGAAGCTCCTGCTTGTGAGCCTTCGCGAACATGGCGCGAATATCATCAAAATCTTTCGCATACATAATGCGGGTGTCTTCTTTGAAAGGGCCTGGCTTGGCATCTTTGTGACCTCGGTTGATCGCTAGGTCATATTCTCGGCAAATGAGAATGTGATCGACCTCAGCGCCGCGTGATTCCCAGTTGCGGATTGTCTTGACGAGCAGGTTCTTTTCCGGATTCAGATCATCGCGTTTCTCGCTGAGCCCCCAATAGTGTTCAAAGAAAACACGCTTGGTCTTGAAATCTCCGTCGAGCCATCCCATCACTCGATCCAGGTTTTCGGCCACGAAAGGATACTTGCCCTTCTGCTCGGCAAACGTTGGCGTCCCAGCCCAAGATCCACCGTGATGGTGCCCATGGTCCAGCGCTGCGGTTCGCGGCAAGGGACGCAGTCCAACAAGTCCGTGACTTGCGATTCCATCCTCAGCTGTGACATCTGAAAACGTAAGCAAGAGCGACGATAGAAATCCAAATAGGATCCAATTTAAGTTCACGAGTCTCAGCTCCGGAATTTTGCTTCGCAAAACGATCAAGGTCGCGTAGGGGATCGAAGTTAGATGGTAACCCGAAGCGTAAGCGAGGGATTTGTGCTGCCCCTCGCTCACGCGTTTTGAAGTTGCGCTTTTGCGTGTGACATTGGTTATCGGTAACCCGACGCGTCAGCGAGGGACAGGTCAAGATCGATTTTCCCTCGCTGACGCGTCGGGTTACCAAATTAGCGCAACTTCAAAACTCACGTGTCGGGTTATCAACGTGCGTAGATTGAATAATGAATTCGTCCTGGAATCTCTCACGAAGTCACAAAGGCTCAAAGCGATCAGTCGCATGCTTGGTGTCTTCGTGGCTTTGTGTGAGCATCACTCAGCCACCTTCCACACCGCCTCTTCCGAAATAGAAAACGAGCCCATCGTCCTCTGTTCCAAATGATCCAGCAGTCGCTTGAACTCAATGGCTTCATTTGTTGTTGGAGCTTCGGTCAAAAACAGAGGCCACTTCGGCTGGCCCCAGAACGTCTCCTCGTAGGCTTCCCCTTCCCGCTCAACGAGCAGCAGACCGGACGTAATGTTGCCGCCGACTTCTCCGAACAAGATATCAAGCTGAACGGGATCGCCCGACAACGCGATCCAGTCACTGTTGGCAAAGCCCGCTCGCGCGATCAGACACGGCAAAGCTGGATTGTTTGTTCTTGGAATCCCAAGATGTTTAAAGTGGGACTCACGACGTGATCCTTCAAAGACCGGCTTGCCATCGATCGCAACCATCAGGTGATTGTCGGCGTAACCCCAAAAACGATATCGCCCCGACTGCGGCGGACGAACTTTACCGTGATACCATGCCATCCAACCTCCGTCGCGATCATAAGGAGCGAGGCCCGAGCGATCTGTGAACTTGTGGTAGGCACCCGCAATCCCATGAAAGCCAACATGCCCGCTTTGCTTGAACGCTGTCAAGCAAGCTGTATCTGCAAACTTCGATTCGATCAGCGGCAGCATCACGCTGCCGATAACGTCTTTCGCCTGCTGCATCTTCTGCGGTCCGCTGGACGGGTCATAGCCGAACACCTGACCATTGAGAGAGCCTTCGCCGGGATTGCTTCCCGCGAAAGTTAGCTCAGGCAAAGCTAATGACTCGCGCGACGGGCTGCGTTTTTTAAGCTTTCCATCGCGATCGTACCGGGCGAACTCGCCTTCATGCATCAGGTCTTTAGTGGTGCCTTCGTGATCATCGACCGAGATCTGCCCGTCCAGAACCAAGACCTTAGAACCCTTTGCGTCTGCAGTTACAACAAAACTCGTTCCCAGATCGACAAACTTCTTTTGAGCCGTATCGACAACGAATCCCACGCCCTGCGGCGGAACGACCAGCTTGACTTGGCCCTGGCCAAGCGTAATTCGCTGATCGCTATCCAGCCTCAGGCTCAGTGGAGCGGTCGCGATCATATGCACACCCGTTTCGCGAAACGCCACTTCGATCAATCCGTCGGCAAGCGTAAGCTGCTGGTCGGAAAAAAGTTCATCGCCTGCCGCAAAGCTCCCGTTTCCATCGATCCGGATGACTTTGGCGATCCCTGGTGTTATTTCTGATTGTGATTTATCCGAACCACGGAACCATCCTAGCGCTCCGACCACCAGAGAAGCTGCGATGGCACTTAACGCCAGCCACATCGGAATGGATCGCCGCGAATCAAGGTAACCCGACGCGTCAGCGAGGGATTCATCGTTCTGTTCATTGCTGGAGCCGGTCCCTCGCTGACGCGTCGGGTTACCATCTAGCAACTCGTCTTCTGCAAACTGCTGCCACTTCGCATCGATCGTCGCCAGTGATCGCAACGCCGCTCGAGCTTGTTTGCTCTCACGAAGCATTTGCTCAAGCGACGCAAACTCCTGATCGGTGATTACACCGTCCAGATAACGATGGATCAGGTCCAATTGCGTTTCATTCAACTCACTCATGATTCGCCCCTTGCAAATGCAGAGTCATACAGCGGTGGAGTTCTTTGCGAATTCGGGCCAGGAGCTGATAGAGCGATCCTTCCGTACGCTCTAGTCTTTTTGCAAGCTCTCGAATCGTCATGTCTTTCGCGTACGCGGTCATCGCAAGCTCGCGACGTTCCGCTGGCAGCTTGGCCACACATTGGTCAAGGACTCGCAACTGCTCTTCTCTTAGCGACACCTCCTCCGCGGCTTCTTCGGCCATCAACTGCACGATGTCTTCGGAGAGGACGAGCCGATCTCGCGCGAATCGTCGTCGGGCAGAAAGCAGCTCATATCTGGCAATCAAACAAGCCCATGCCCCAAACGCGGCGTGATCGTCAAGTGTCGAAAATTTCCTCAGTGCCGCGATGCTCACCTCCTGCATGACGTCGTCAACCTCCTGAGCCTTCGGGCAGCAGGATCTCACGAAAGCCCGCAGGCTTGGTTCATTTTGTATCCAAAGACGAAGAAACGTCTCGTTGAGATCGGGCTGTTTGTCATTCATCCTAGTGCATCATCCAGTCTTAATTTGGGGGTAGAGCCGGGCTAATTTAGTCCTG
>CAYQMZ010000109.1:1308-13408 GCA_964418725.1 uncultured Pirellulaceae bacterium | reverse complement strand
TGGCAGTCGCACGCCATAAACGTCGCTTGGTCCCCAGATGCTCTTGTCATACACGCCTCTCAAGATTGGGTGGTCTTTTTCCGACTCAACGATTACGCCCCGGGTTGCTTCGTGCTTGTGGTGACCGTGATGGCTGATCCATTTCTCGCCAAGGATCTCGCGTCCGAATCCGTCCTTCCAGGTGTCACCCTTGTGACCGTTGTTGTAGTGAGCGTACTTGCCCTTCAGGCCGTTGAAGCCGTGCGTGGCAGTTCGCAAACCGATGATTGGCTTGCCACTTTGAATGTAGCCGTCGATGTGTCCCATCGCTTCGTCGTCGGGAGCGCGGAAACGCGTTCCGATGATCATCAGGTCAGCCGAGTCTAACGCTTCGGTACCTTCAAGACTCTTGCCGTTGTTCGGGTCGATGTATTGTCCGTCAGGGGACATCGAAAAAACGACGGTGCAGTCAAAACCGTGATGAACAGAGAGAATCTGTGCAAGCATCGGCATGGTTTCTTCCGTGCGGTACTCCTCGTCGCCCGAGATCAGCACGATATGTTTGCCATGTCCGGGGCCATCGCTGCCTTTGAATTTGATCCAGCCTTGTTCGGCAAATGCGGTGAAAGAGAATAGTGCCAGCAACACAAGGCTGCACGATCGGCTAAGGTGTGGTTTCTTCGACATGACTACTGTGCAAACTCAGTTACGTTGACGCTGTATTGGTTACTGTGTCGGAGCCTCTCGCATGAGCACGCTCTGAAGTGTCATAACATAGCAGTACCAGAATCGAGGAACAAATAGTGAAGCCTGACTCAGATCAGTTGAATGGGAAGGATTCGGCGAGCGACGGTGACCGCGGTGATTCCATGTCACAAGCTGCCGTTTCCACAGTCGAAAGTGGCGAGTCACAATCCTACAGTCAAGTCTGGCAGGGGCTGATGGCGGGCGATCCGGGGCCTTATGTCGCTATGTTCGATTCGCTTTTGAATGGTGACTTTCCGTTTGCCGCGGGTGGTTTGCTGCGAGACCTGGCAGAGCGAATCATTGATGCCGACGATTTCGTGGAATGCGATGATGAACGCAAGCTGTTTGTGGAAACCGCAACACAGGCTCTTTTGACCTGCGAACAGGGCGACGAGACGGCGCTGAAGCAACTTTTGGCGGAGGCCGAGGCTGATTGAAGTTCTATTCTGCGCTTGCCCGTTCGGGGCTGGTTTGAAGCAGTACCATTTCCGAGTAACTGCCTTCTTTTTCCATCAATGCATCGTGCGACCCGATTTCAACAATGCGTCCGCCTTCAATGACGACGATGCGATCTGCGTGTGTGATCGTGCTCAGCCGATGCGCGATCACAAAGCACGTTCGACCTCGCATCAGGCGCGTTAGACTTGACTGAATCAGACGCTCGCTCTCAGTGTCTAGATTGCTGGTGGCTTCGTCTAGGATCAGAATGCGCGGGTCGGCCAAAATCGCGCGTGCGATGGCGATTCGCTGCCTTTGTCCGCCGCTGAGTTTGACGCCACGTTCTCCGATCAAGGTGTCGTAGCCGTCTGGGAGTGGTTCGATGAATTCGGCTGCATTGGCGATGCTCGCGGCCTCCTGGATCTGTTCCAGCGTGGCCTCGCGATTGCCGTAGCCAATGTTCTCGCCTACGGTGCCATCGAATAGAAAGACGTCCTGTTCGACAATCCCAATAAACCGGCGATAGCTTTCGACGTCAATCTCACGCAGGTCCGTGTCGTCTAGGCGGATGCGCCCACTCGTCGGGTCGTAGAAGCGAGCCGCCAGATTACACAGCGTTGTCTTGCCAGCGCCACTAGGGCCAACGAGCGCGATGGTTTCGCCCGGTTTGACGTCCAACGTTACGTCTTCCAGTGCGTACAGTTCTCCACCTGGGTATTTAAAGCTGACGTCGGTGAACGTTAGCTGTCCGTCGAAGTCGGCGGCCCGAAGTTGCTTCAGTGGATTGTCGGAATCCATTTCGCGAGGTTCTTCTAGTAGATCAAGAACGCGGTCGAACCCAGACAGGCTGTTTTGAAATGCGGTTGCACTTTGAGCGAGCGTAGCGAGTGGCCCGAGTAGCATGACCAAGTAGACCAAAAACATCATCAGGTCACCGACGGTCAGTTCACCACGCAGCACTTGGCGTCCGCCGTACAGCATCAACAGTCCGCTTGCCAGTGGAATCAACGCCTGCCAGACCATTTCGACCGAACGCATCCACCACCACGCGTACAGTTCCATGCGGCCCATCAAGTGGTTGCCCTGCATGATGCGATTCGTTTCGGCGCGTTGTCGGTTGAAGCCCCTCACAACGCGCATCCCAGCGAACGACTCCGTTGCCAATGCGTCGACTTCCTCGCGCTGAGCTCGCACGCGTTTGAATTGTGGACGAATGCGGCTAATCCAAGTTCGATGGGTAAAGAAGACAACCGGTACCAATGCCAAGCCGCCCAGCAGCAGTCGCCAATCGATGTATGCCAGTATCACTAGGCTGCCTAACAGTTGGACGATGGCCTCCCACGGGTTGTAAATCATTCCAAAGACCAGGTCGCCAACGCTTCCGGCGTCTTGACGAAGGATACTCGCGGCACCGCCGGACTTCAGCTCTTGGACGCGATGCAAGGGAAGACGAATGGCTTGGCTGATCACACGTTTGCGCATCGCCATCTGGATTAGCTTGGTGACACGCGTCGCTTGCCACCTGCCGGCAATATGAACGGCAATCTTGACGAGCGTGATGATAGTCACCGTGACCACGATCGCCAGCAACAGCTTCTCGGGAGCCGTAGGTACCCAGTTGGGCCACCATTCAGGCAAGGGCTCGCCTGTGAGCACATAGTCCACCAGCAGCTTGGTTGCAGCAGGACGGGACAGTGAAAGTGCAGTGGAAATGGTCAGTGTGCCAAGTGAAAACAGAATCGACCACTTGTACGGCGGCAGCAATCGGACGAAGCCGCGAATCAATTCGAATGCCGACCGATCGCGTGATGTCTTCTTGGGGCCGCGGCTCGAGCCGTGATAACTGGCGCCGCCCGTGTCCTTTTTGAAGCCATCCCGAAACTCTTGGCGGAAGTCTAAGAATCGCCTTCGACTGGAAGTAACGCGTTTCATGGAGTCGCCAGATTCGGGAAAGTGACCAACGTTTGAACTTATCACGTAACCCCAGTGTTAACTAGTTGTGCCAAACAAGCGAAATGCTCGGTGCGGAAGGCTGGCACCGGGAAGGCTGACACTGATTGACCGTCCGTGCACCTATCGGTTGCGAGCCATTTTTGAGAAACTCTGGCAGCAAAATTTGGCCGGGAGGACAAGCGAATGGAACGAAGAAGACTGGGACGCAGCGGATTAGTTGTCTCCGATATCTGCATGGGGACGATGACGTTTGCGTCGCAATGTGACGAGCCGTTGTCGCGGCAGATCATGGATGTTGCCTTTGACCGCGGCATCGATTTCTACGACGCCGCCGAACTGTACCCTGTCCCGCCGATGGCCGAGACCTTTGGGCAAACGGAAGAGTACGTTGGACGGTGGCTGCAGTCGAAACCGCGACATTGTGTGATCTTGGCGACGAAAGTCACGGGGCCGGGCCACGGTTGGTTTCGACCACCTGTTCGTGACGGGTTTACGGCGCTCGATCGGCATCAGATCAAGCGAGCTTGCGAAGACAGTCTGCAGCGTTTGCAAACGGACTACATCGATTTGTACCAAACTCACTGGCCCGATCACGGTCAGCCATATGAAGAGGTGCTTGGCGCCCTGACGGAGCTTAAGCAGGAAGGCAAGATTCGTGTCGCGGGATGCAGCAACGAAACTTGCTGGGGCGTCATGAAGAGTTTGGCTGCCTCGGACACGTCATCGTTGATTCGATACAACACGGTGCAGAATAATTTCAGCCTGATTAATCGGCGATGCGAGAGCGAACTCGCGCAAGTTTGCCGCAAAGAAGGCGTCAGCTTGCTACCCTATTCGCCATTGGGTGGTGGTGTGCTGACCGGGAAGTATCTTGAAGGAAACCCGGCGGGTGCTCGGTTCTCTGCCTATCTGGAATCTGGTGGCGATCGGCAGAAAATGATGGCTCGGCGGTTCGTCAATGAACGCACACTGGAAACAACGCGTCGGCTGAAGGCGATTGCTGATGAGCTGGGGATCTCGGTGACGGCTCTATCGGTTGCTTGGAGTAAGCAGCACGACTTTGTCGCATCGACCATCATTGGGGCGACGACGGTCGAACAGCTGGAGGACTCTTTGGGGGCAGATGACCTGATCCTAAGCGACGACACGATGGCTGCGATTGATGCCATCGATCGGGAAATTCCCACGCCAATGACCGAAGACGGTTTGCGACGGCTCTGATTGGCGATCGAAATTGATGAAACCAACAATACACGTTCCCGTGATGCCCAACGAGTGTCTTCATTGGCTACAGCCTGCTGCCGGGCAGATCATGGTCGATGGAACGCTTGGCGGTGGAGGACACACGCGATTACTTGCAGCCGCGGTGGGCGATACCGGCCGTGTTGTCGCCGTGGATCGTGATCCGGAAGTAATCGAACGTGCCGAAACTACGCTGCAGGGGCTTCCGCTACTGGTTGCCAACGCCAGCTACACCGACATTCCGGAAGTCTTAGAGGAAAGTGGAATTCAGTCGGTACATGGGATCTTGCTAGACCTTGGGCTGTCTAGTGACCAGTTGGAGGACAACGAACGCGGCTTTAGTTTCGATTCCGATGGACCGCTAGACCTGCGTTTCGATCCCAGTCGTGGGAAGCCGGCCAGTCAATTGCTGGAGCGGATGACGCCAGAACGATTAGCCGACATCATCTATCAGTATGGGGAAGAACGTTACAGCCGACGCGTCGCTCGCGCGATATGCGAAAGGCAACGTGTCAATCCAATCAAGACGGCCAGCGACCTAGCGAACATCGTTCGACGAGCCTTGCCCCGACCGCCGCGTGGCAAGAAAACGATTGACCCGGCGACCCGCACGTTTCAGGCGCTGCGGATCGCAGTTAACGAAGAATTGCACCAGTTGGAGATAGCGCTGAAGCGCCTGCCTGATTGCTTGGCGACTGGCGGACGGTTGGCAATTATCAGTTTTCATTCGCTGGAAGATCGCTTGGTCAAAGTCGCTTTCCGGGACGACCCGCGACTGGAACCACTTGAACGCAAGCCGATTACGGCCAGTGATCGTGAAATTGCCGAGAATCCACGGAGCCGCAGCGCGAAGCTGCGTGTCGCATCTCGAGTCGCTGGTTCTTAGCACGGTGCGAAGAATAACTGTCGTCGTTCTTCATTCTCCCTCCGGGAGAGTCGAGCCACAGGCGAGGAGAGGGGGGCGGTTTTGGATCAACAATCCTTAAGCGATTAACGATAGAACTCGGCCAACGGTTCCTCCCCGTCGCTCAGGCTCCGACCCTCCCACGAAAATGCCATAAAACATGGAGGAGTTAGCTCGTGGGAGGGCGAAGTGACGAAGCGATCAATCGACGTACATGTGGGCAATGACAAGCTCCTAAGGGACCTTGCAGCCCCAAACGAGGAGCGTCTTGACGCAGATTTGCCGCAGGCGATAAAGTGCACGAATGAACAGTGCCACTGAATTTCCCAGCAGCTATCTGCGATGTATCGTCTCCGGCGGGCAAACCGGTGTAGACCGCGGTGCGCTGGATGCAGCAATCGAATTGGGCATTCCTCATGCAGGGAAGTGCCCTCGGGGTCGCCTGGCGGAAGATGGTCGGATTCCGGATCGCTACGAGTTGGAAGAGACTTCTTCGCGCCGATACTCCGTGCGAACCGAGCTCAACGTGATCGAGACAGACGGCACGCTAATTCTGTACTACGGCAAGCTATCCGGCGGCACGGAGTTCACTCGGCGAATGGCCATCAAGAATCGAAAGCCTCATTTTTTGTTCGACTTCACGCAACCGCCCGAATACGCGGAAGTCATTAACTGGCTGAATACGAACATCATCGAGACGCTTAATTGTGCCGGGCCACGTGAAAGCTCGTGTCCTGGCATTGGTTCACTAACTCGGCAGTTGTGCCTGGATCTCTTCGGTAGCGTAGAACGGCAAGTTGCCTGATGTCGGTGCCTCTTGTTGCTGCGTGAAAGCCTACAGCTGTCTTAGTTTTTGTGACGGGCAACGTGATCTCGGTGCCAAGGACTCGTCGCGTCGTCTACTACGAAGAGGGCTAGTGCCCCACCTGGGCTATGTGTCCTCTTCGTCGTTTCCGCCAATGAATTCGTCGTCCTGTTCCTGTTCGGTCGGCTCGGCGTCGTTGGACGGCAGAGGTGGTTTGGGAACTGTCGGATGCGAAGGTGCTTCGGCTGGGCCCGGCAGGTGAGACGGCTGATCCTCAGTTGAAGGGACGGACGCGACTTTGCTGATCGCAAACTGCGCAGGTTTCAGGCGGGAGCGCTTTCGCAACTGCTTCTGCTTACGTTTGACGTCCACAGTTGGTACGAAAGAGCTGAGTGTTTGCTTTTTGCCATAGCACAGCAGCACATCGTTGGGTAGCAGTTCCACATATCCGTGCGGCGCCGGCGTGACGAGTCCGTTCCTGTTGATCGACAGGATAATGACGTCTTGGTCACGTAGGTGCGTGTCAGCGATCTTCTTGTGTGCGAGTTCTGAATCCGGCGCAACAACAAACTCGGCCACGGTGTATCCTTTGGCCAACGACAGGCGGTGCTGGAGGTCGACGTCTTCGAACCGGACTTGTTCTTCAGTGAACTGAATGATTTCGCTGGCAACGTCGAGACCGGTGGCCTTTTCAATCCCCTCAAGTCCGGGAGAAGAATTCACCTCCATGATCTGTGGGCCGTCGTTCGACTCCAGCATGTCGACGCCGGCCACGCGGAGTCCCATAATTCTAGCCGCCTGAACTGCGGTCCTTTGGTACTCTTCGTCCAGCTGAACTTCCGTGGCTTTGCCGCCTCGATGGACGTTGCTGCGGAATTCCTGCCCTTGTGCTTCGCGGCGAATGGCCGGTCGCCGACGACAAAGGCTCGGATGTCTTTGCCTTTGCTTTCTTGCACAAATTTTTGGATTAGCACATTTTGTTGTGCACTATTGAGTGTCTCGATAATGGCAGCTGCGGCGTCACGTGTTTCTGCCAGGATGACTCCCAATCCCTGGGTGCCCTGTAGCAACTTGATGATGACGGGTGCTCCGCCTACACGTTTGATGGCAGGAAGAACGTCTTTGCGGCGACGAACGAATGCTGTCGTAGGCAGTCCGATATCGTGGCGGCTGAGAGCCTGAAAAGCTCGTAGCTTGTCTCGAGACACGTTGATCGAGTGAGATGGATTGAGAGCGTAAACACCCATCTGCTCGAACTGTCGAACGACTGCTGTGCCGTAAGCGGTTATCGAAGCGCCGATGCGTGGAATAATGCAGTCGTACGTACTCAGTGGCTTGCCACAAAACGTCAGTTCGGGCGATTCCTCTTCCATGTAGATGCCAAACAAAAGTGTGTTCAGCACCTTTGTTTGATGTCCGCGTTGCAGTGCCGCTTCTTTCAGCCTGCGCGTGCTGTAGCAATTTCGGTTTCGTGAAAGGATGGCAATCTTCATGGTTAGCCCTTCGTCTGCTGGTTCACTTGTGGCTTGCCCAGAAGGTATTCGGCACTTGCGTCGACTAGGAACTTTCCGCTTAACGCGGCTCGCCCAAGCAGCATGCGGTAGATCATGCCGCGTCGATTCACCAAGCTGAATTCGATCTCACTACTGTCTTTTCCGAGGAACCCCAGAGCGCTAACGAAGAAACGTTCTTGCTGTTGGCCCGTGCTTGATTTGACCACGGCCGAGCGTGTGACTGGTGCCTCGACGGTGATGATGCGTTCGCGACGCGTGCGATGCGTGGCGACATCGAATTCGACGATTCCATTGGGACGCTCTCGAACGCCCACGACATCGACGGCACTCGTTTTCGCGCCGGTGTCAGCTTTGGCCCGTATCGGTCCCCAGCCCCATTCGGGGATTTCGATCCATTCACGAAAACCGATCGTTCTCAATTGAGTTTCGGACATGCTGCACTCTCAATCGGTGAAATCCCAGGAACAAGTGTCACATTACCATTATCTTCTGTGGTGCGGGGCCGCTCGCTAATTCACTCTTCAACGTCAGTTTGAACCTCGTTCTTCGCTGTTCGGCAGTGGGCTTGTTGAATCTTGATGAAATTCGGTGGTATCTTACGAACTCACTCGTCCCGATCTCGAGAAAGAACCCGCCATAATTGGCGGACGATGAATATGCTAAGAACCGCAAATAGTGTGTTTTCGCGTGTGGTGCATCTGTCGGTGCTGATGTCCGTTGTCTTGGCCACGGGCGCTACTGGCGCCGGTGCCCAAGAGACGGTCTTGGAGCGAGCAGAGCCGACGGAATTGAATGCCGGTCTAACGGAGCTGGACCAGTACATCAACGCTCCCGATGACAGCTATGACTGGAGGGTGCTTGGCAAGAAGAAGGCGTTGGGGGCGACGATCTATCTGATCGATCTTAAGTCACAAACATGGCGAACCAAGGAAGATGTGGATCGTACGCTTTGGCAACACTGGCTGACGGTTGTTGTTCCCGACGGTGCCAAAGCAAACACCGCGATGATGGTGATCAGCGGCGGTAGCAACGGGGGCCCGCCTCCGACAAAGCCAGAGCCATTAGCGGTGCAGGTGGCAGTGGCAACACGTAGTGTCGTTGCGAACGTCGGAATGATTCCGAATCAGCCTCTGACGTTCCATGGCGATGGTGTTGGCCGCAAAGAGGATGACCTAATCGGCTATACGTGGGACCAGTATCTGAAGACCGGCGAGGCGTTGTGGGCGGCTCGGCTACCTATGACAAAAGCTGTCGTGCGTGCGATGGATACTGTGCAAGAGCTCAGTCAGCGAGACAACTTTGCCGGGCCCAAGATTGAGGAATTCGTTGTAGCGGGGGGATCAAAGCGAGGTTGGACGACCTGGACGACCGCTATTGTGGATGAGCGAGTAATAGCCATCGCTCCGATCGTAATCGATGTGTTGAACTGTAACGTGTCGATGGAGCATCACTACGCGGCCTACGGATTCTGGGCTCCTGCGATTGGTGACTATGAACGGCACAAGATTATGGAACGACGTTTTGACAAACGTTACTCCGACTTGCTGCAACTTGTTGATCCATTCGCATATCGTGACCGCATCACGATTCCAAAGTGCTTGATTAACGCGACGGGCGACCAGTTCTTCCTGCCTGATTCCTCTCAGTTCTACTTTGATGAACTGAGCGGCGAGAAACACCTTTGCTACGTGCCCAACGGTGAACATTCATTGCGCGGTACCAACGCTGTCGAAACACTGGGAGCGTTCCACTACGCCATTGTCAACGGCATCGATCGTCCGAAGTTCTCGTGGTCATTTCCTGACGACGAATCCATTCTTGTGAAGACAGAGACGAAGCCAAAACGCGTTTTGGTCTGGCAGGCGGACAACCCAGACAGTCGCGATTTCAGAGTCGATACGATCGGACGCGCCTACAAGTCGAGCGAGTTGGAGGCTCAGTCGGACGGTTCGTACTTGGCCAAGGTGCAGACACCGTCCAAGGGGTGGAAAGCCTATTTGGTTCAGCTCGAATTCGAAGTTGGGGCGCCAAAACCGCTGCGCCTGACAACCCCTGTTCGCGTCGTGCCTGACGTGCTGCCGTTCGCTAATAAGGTCGCACCATTGGCCAAGTAGTTCTGCAGTCTGCTCATTGAATATCCCTCGTATCTGAAAGTCCTCTAATGTGTTGTACCCTTGGTCGCCGGTTTCGATGGGAACCACGCTGGATTGCGCTGCTTCTGCTGGCTTTGGTTGCGTCTGTCACCAACGCTGCCGAAATGCCGAACGTCGTGGTCGTAATGGCGGATGACTTGGGCATCGGGGATGTTTCGCCGACGAACGCCAACTGCAAGATCAAGACGCCCCATCTGCAAGCAATGGCGGACGAAGGCATTACGTTTTTCGACGCGCACACACCAAGCTCTGTTTGTACGCCGACGCGGTATGGTCTGCTGACCGGTCGATACAACTGGAGATCGCGGCTGGCGAGAGGAGTGCTGAACGGTCGAAGTGAACACCTGATCCCTGCGGATCGTCCTACGTTGGGGCACCTGATGCGGAAGGCCGGTTACCACACGACCATGGTCGGCAAGTGGCATTTGGGCTGGGATTGGCATAAGGTCGATGGAAAGATTGACTTCAGCAAGCCTGTGCTGAACGGTCCCGATATTAACGGTTTCGACCGCTACTACGGCCACTGCGGTTCGCTTGACATGCCGCCATACGTTTGGGTCGATACAGGTAAGATCACGGCCATGCCGGATCGGGAAGAAGGCGTCACCAAGAAGCAGGATCGGTACGGATGGTATCGGAAAGGCCCTATTGGTTCGGATTTTCATATTGATGAAGTGCTGCCCCATCTATTCGAAAAGTCGTTCGAGGTAATTCGGGATCAGTCGAAAGATGCCAAGCCGTTTTTCGTTTATCTGGCGCTGCCGGCTCCGCATACGCCTATCGTGCCGGTACCTCCATTCAAGGACGCCAGCGGACTGAATCCGTACGCGGACTTCGTAATGCAAGTCGACCACCACATGGGGCAACTGTTCGATACGCTGTCGAAAAGCAAGGTCTCCGACAACACATTGGTGATCTTTACCAGTGACAACGGTTGTTCGCCGGAAGGCAACTTTCCTTTGTTGAAGGAACACGGGCACGACCCTAGTGCCGGGTATCGGGGACATAAGGCGGACATTTACGAAGGCGGACATCGCGTCCCGTTCCTTGCCCGTTGGCCGGGGCACATCAAGCCGGGGACCAAGACAAACACAATTGCTTGTCTGACCGATGTCTACGCCACGCTGCGTGACATATCCGGCCAGCCAGTCGAACCTGCGGGCGGTGAAGACGGATACAGTTTGTTGCCCGTATTCCAGGGTAAGGATTCATCGGGTCGCGAGGCGCTAGTGAGTCACTCGATCGGTGGCCTTTTCGCGATTCGCCGCGGGCCGTGGAAATTGTGCTTGTCTGCTGGCAGCGGCGGTTGGAGCGCGCCTCGCGAAAATGAGGCGAAACGCAAAGGCTTGCCGCCCGTGCAGTTGTTTCATTTGGGCAATGATCCTGCGGAAAAGGAGAATCTGGCGGCTGCTAATCCCGCAAAAGTGAGTGAGCTGACAGCACTTCTGGAAACGTATGTTGAAAACGGTAGAAGCACGCCAGGCGAGGCATTGAAGAACGATCGAGAGATCCAGTTTCTGCCAGAAGGGATGGCCGCAGTCGCAAAATAGCGGTGTTGTGGCATAGGCTTTCAGGCTGCGAGAACGACGACGTCCGCCCCGCCGCTGAGTTAGCGAACCTGTCAGCAGGTGAATCTGGAAGTATTGTTTGCCTGGAGCAAGCAGATTGCGTTATTCTCGTCTGTAGCGACGGGGTTGGCCAACGGATGCCGTCCGTTCGAAGATACAACTCGAATTGGCAGGCGGTATCGTGGCAAGGTCTATGCAGTTCCTACCTCGTTTTCGGTTCTCGATCCGCTCGCTGTTGTTAGCTTTTCTGATTGTTGCAGTGATTGCCGGATTCGTTGGGCGAACGGCAAGTGACCATTATCGGGAAATGCGTGTAGCAAAGACCTTGGAGGATGCCGCGGCTGTCTCGATGATGGCCACCGTACCACCTGAGGACTTCGTAAACCGATGGATCTTCCGGTTGGGTGGTCAACGCTTCTTCAAGCACATTGTGAATGTTGAATTTGACGCCCATGCCGAGATGACGGACCAGTTGGCACTGGAGCTAGGGCGACTTCCCCAATTGCAGCGGCTTTGGATTGACCATGCACCAGTTTCTGATGCACAGCTTGCAAGTATCGCTCGAGCTCCATCACTGCGTACGTTGCAGATCTTTCAACATTGTGAAGGCATGCATTTGCTGGACGATCTGCGAGCATCGGCACGTATACGGCACCGTATTGCGGATTTGTTCGTGCCGACAAGTCCCGCTGAACAGCAGATGAAAGATTCCCTCATCGCCATGGGGTATGAGCCTAGGTCGATGAGCCTCCGTCGCATGCTTGCGGCCCAAAGCCTCAAACAGCCGTCTACTGATG
>CAYQMZ010000109.1:0-1298 GCA_964418725.1 uncultured Pirellulaceae bacterium | reverse complement strand
ACATGGGGATTCTCTCGTTCAAGGGGCATCCGAGTCTGAGTGAGTTGTTGATTTGCGGTTGTGAAGTTTCGGATGATGCATTTCGAGAAGTCTTAGAGACCATCGACGTACAGGGGGACGTAGAGTCGATGGTTGCGTCGCGTCGCAGGAACGAATTTCGGTTGACTGGGACGGAGGTGCTCTTAGATAGAGCGACGGAAAAGATGACGATCTGCGTTCATGACTCCGCGGTCGATTTAAAGCGGCTTCCGCTCGTCGTGGACGATCGCTTCTCTTGGGAACTCTACTTCATGCCCCGCGATGTCGTCTCCAGACGCAATACATGGAGGCCGCGTGTGAAAAACGGCTTCGATGTGGCTGACTTCCTTAAGGAGATTGGTCCGTATCGGAATCGAATTCGATCTGTTTCTGTTGGAAAAATCTTCCCCGAACTGTTCGACGTCGTAGTGGAGCTACGAAAGCCAAAGTTGCACTTTCGTCGTGAGGTGCAGGATTTCGGAAAGCTCTTGAGGGAAAACGCGGACGGCTGGGCTAGTGTCAGTGAGCTTCAGATTGATCAGACTTACATCACCGACGATTTGATTGGCGAGTTGTCGCAATTGACCCAGCTCGATTCTCTACGACTGCCAAGGGCCGTGTTCACATCCAGCGGCCTCGAGAAGTTGCTGCAATCTGATTTGCAGCTAAAGCACCTTTCACTGCCTCAATATTACTGGGGTGTGGCGGAGGCGATAAAGGCGTCCGGCGTAGCGGCGGACGTCCTTTGCGTGGACGACGGGCAATATGGTTATCCCAAACTCGCCAGGTCGGACGCGTTCCGCGAATTGGCGTCACGTAGCGGAGTTACGGAAGTTGTCGCGAATGCCGATCACATGTTGAAAGCGACGACGCCGTTTGTCGCGGAGGATATGACGAGTAGTGTGGCCATGCGACTAGCGGCACTAGAGGTTGTCCTCGAGACCAACGCAGTATTGAGAACCTCTGCGTTTCCTCGTCCCGTGGGCAGTCTGTTTCGACCAGAGGACGGAATCCTGCTGCTGGAACGACAGGCGATCCTGCAGGCCGTTTTTGCACTCGGGAACAGGCCGCCGGGCTTGGCCGTTTCGGACCCTATCGACCTGATTCGTGGAACCCTGACTCGAACCGGCGAAATGGATGTTTCGCTGCTGCAGTACGTAGCAGACTCCGCGATTGGGATAGTGCCCACGCACGGTGAAAGCGACCAAGAACGTGAAGCCGCACGAAGGTGTCAGCGGCAGACCTGGATGCTGTTTGCGGCGTTGGCCGATCGATACGAA
>CAYQMZ010000108.1:11868-13428 GCA_964418725.1 uncultured Pirellulaceae bacterium | reverse complement strand
GGCGAGAACTAGCTGTCTAAGGCGTCGATCTGCGTTTGCACCTTAAGTACGGGGTGCAGACGGTTGGCAAGAGACCGCGTAGCGCATAAAAAAAGAGGGTCCTTGCTCGCCGCAACAAGGACCCTCCAAGTTCGGCTGACTGTCCGCTACAACATTGGTTGTCACGAACAGAGACCCACAGCCGTACACACAGTATCGAACCGTGCTACCACCGCCCTTTAAGTATCTTTGCTATCAGGGCGATTCCGAGCCAAATAGGAGCTGCGAATGACCGTTACAGCCAAACTAGCCCTTGAAGACGGCACGGTCTTCACCGGAAACAGCATTGGCGCCGAAGGCGAAGTGGATGGTGAGGTCTGTTTCAACACTTCCATGACCGGTTATCAGGAGATTCTGACGGATCCCAGCTATCGAGGTCAGATTGTAACGATGACCTATCCCCAGATCGGGAACTATGGCGTCAACGAGGAAGACGTCGAAAGCTCAAAGCCGCATCTATCGGGATTCATTGTTCGCGAGAATGCTCGCCGCCACAGCAACTTTCGCTCGCAAGGTTCTTTGGGCGACTACCTGAAGAAGCACAACATTGTTGGGCTTGAGGGGATCGATACCCGCTCGTTGGTCCGGCGGTTGCGCAATCAAGGAGCCATGAAAGGCATCCTGTCTACCACAGATCTAGATGATCAGAGCCTGATTGCCAAAGCAAAGTCCAGCCAAGGACTCGTCGGGCGAGACCTCGTTCGCGAAGTTGTCATCGAGCCGCAACGTGAATGGTGCGATGCCCTGAGCGAGTGGAAGAAGATCGAACAATCGTCCGCCGACGCGGCTGCCGATGGCCGACAATTCCACGTTGTCGCGTTGGACTTTGGCATGAAATGGAACATCGCCCGACACCTACACGAGTTGGGTTGCAAGGTGACGGTCGTCCCTGGAACGGAAGCAACGACCGAGTCAGTGTTGGCGCTGAATCCTGACGGGATCTTTTTGTCCAATGGCCCAGGCGATCCCGAGCCACTGACTTATGCCATCGAAACAATCCGGGGCTTGCTAGGAAAGAAGCCGATCTTTGGCATCTGCCTTGGCCATCAACTGTTGTCGTTGGCTTGCGGTGCGGAAACGTTCAAGCTTAAGTTTGGCCACCGTGGTGCCAATCAACCTGTGTTGAACCTGCCTACCGGTCGCGTGGAGATTACGGCGCAGAACCATGGCTTTGCTGTCAAAGAAGAGACGCTTCCTGACACGTTGGAGATTACTCATCGCAATCTGAACGACAACACTGTTGCGGGCGTACGGCACAAGCAACACGCGGCGTTCAGCGTTCAGTATCACCCGGAGGCATCGAGCGGACCTCACGACAGCGAGTATCTCTTCAAAGAGTTCAGCGAGTTGATGAGCAGCCAAGCTTAACGCGGGCTGCACTCGCTTAAGATGCAACTGCAGCTTTGCAGTTGCATCTGGCACCGATACGACAGACTCTCAGCTAATTCATGGCTGAACTTGTTGGGCGGAATAGCACACACGTCATTCTGCACACTTGAATCTGTGCGACTCCGCTCACTT
>CAYQMZ010000108.1:0-11858 GCA_964418725.1 uncultured Pirellulaceae bacterium | reverse complement strand
TAGCACAACAACAGCTCTGGGATTGGTTATGAATTATCTCGTTTTGCCTTCTGAGGTATCTGATTTCGAGCAACGGTACCTTCAACGCGTAAACCGCTTGGCGTTGATTGCGATGTTGGCGCATCTCCCATTGTTTGTTGCCGTTTCGTGGATCAATGGGATGGGAGTGTACTCTGCGATCGGGCTCACTTCGTTGGCGTTGGCGGGGCCTATCCTGGCTGCCAAGTTTGGTTTTTCTGAGCGAAGCAAATCGATCGTCGCAGGTGTGTGCCTGATGTTCCTTGGTGGCCTATTGGTTCACTTTGGACAGGGCCCGGCGCAGACGGAAATGCATTTCTATTTCTTTGCCGCACTTGCCACGCTGGCTGTGTTCGCCAATCCGATGGTGATTATTGTCGCCGCCGCCACCGCTGCCATTCATCACATTATTCTGTGGTACTTCTTGCCGACAAGTTTGCTCAACTACGAAGCGCCATTCTGGATCATCCTGGTACATGCGTTGTTCGTCATTTTGGAATCTGCTGTTGTGTGCATCATCGCGCGTAGTTTCTTCGACAACGTGATCGGGATGGAGCGAATCGTCATAGATCGAACACAAGAGATACAGCGCCAGGCTAAGGAGACTCGCGAACTTCTGAATGAGATGAACACCGAAGCGAAAGTGGCGAGCGGCGAAGCTGGTGAATTGGCTTCCGCGGCGACGGGCGTGAAAACGGTCGTGGAGCAATTTAAGCGCAACATCAATGAGATCTCGTCCAGTGCGTCTGCAGCCGCCAGCGAATCGCACTCGGCGGTGAAGGCGATGTATGCAGTCAACGATAAGATCGAAACGCTCAACGATCACAGCTCGGAAATCGAAGACATGATTTCCTTGGTGAACAAAATCGCCGATCAAACGAACTTGCTGGCCCTGAACGCGACGATTGAAGCTGCAAGAGCCGGTGAAGCGGGGAAGGGATTCGCTGTTGTCGCAAATGAGGTCAAAGAGCTTGCGCGTGAAAGTTCATGTGCCGCAGATGCGATTCGAGAAAAAATCGAGCGGATTCGGATGGGAACTGCGGAGGTAACCGAGGAAGTCAGCTCGGCTAGTAAAATCGTATCTGGAATCAACGATAATCAGGATACGATTGCTCGTGCGGTCGTTCAGCAGAGCACAGCGAGTTCGCAACTTCTAGAGAGCTTTGCAGATGTCGTGCGAGCCACCGACGGTATCGCCACCAGCACTGCAAGGATCGCACAGGCGTCGGAAGTCGCGGCGTACTGCGCGTCGTAACGCTCTGAACCTTGCCGCCGGGAACCAAGATCGGCGAACCTAACGTAGGCAGTCTTCATTGCTTGGCGATCTTTCACGCGTCAGTTCGATTGGACCTAATGGCAATGCCTCCGAATCTGTTCCTGTGAAATACAGAAGTGGCCTTGGCAATCGAATGCTGCAGTGCGGCCGCGGATACGACCGCGACCGCAAACACGCGACTTCAAAACCGGAAACGAAACCACGCACACCGGATCTACTCATCGCTTTCGTCGAAAACACCCAGCGAGGGCAAACAACGACACAAACATTGCGGAGCTGTGCGGTTCTGGGACGGACTGACTGGCCGCTGTCGCACTGCCGAAGTTCGCTGAGAGCGTCAGGAAGTCGGAGAATTGAACGGACCCGTCGCCATCGAAATCGCCACCTGCCCAGCCAGCTTCCTGTCCGAAATTGGCTGACAACGAAAGGAAGTCAGAGAACTGAACATTTCCATCCAGATCTGCATCCCCAAAGTGTGTGCCCGCAAGTTCCTCAACCCATTCGACGCGGTCAAGGTTGTCTACGGCAGTGTCTCCCGTGAGGTCGAAAGACTGTGCATCGGTTCCAGCGCGAACTTCAGTGCTCAGCAAGTCGATGTCTGCTGCCGTGAGCAAACCGTCGGCATCGAAGTCACCTGGCAGCCCGGCGTCCGCCGACAGCAGCTCATCAAAGTCATTGAGTGCTTGTTGAAAGAGGTCGCCATCCATTCCGAATTCGTACACGATGAAGAATGGATCTGACTCTTCGATGTTGGGGTTGTCGGAAATCAAATTCAGCTTAAGCCCATAGGCTCCAAAGAGTGGTTGCTCTTCCGGATCACTTGATCTGGGCTCCAGTCGAAAGTCGACATGAACGTGGAAATCTCCGCTGCTGAGGGACTGTCCTATCGAGTTGGTAAGCGGATTGAAGTCTGCTGGTTGCTCTCCGGTTCCTGTCCCGATGATTGTGTCTTCTACCGAACCTGGGTTATTGATAATGCGTATCGCGGTGTCGTCCTTCGGTTGGGCGAAGTCACCGTCGGTCCAGAACATCAAATCACTGAGGACGTTGTAGCCAACAATATCGCTTGGTCCTGTGCCTCCGCCGATATCTCGTTCCGAGAAAAAGCCAGGGTTTGAATTCGCTTGCGCGAAGAAGCCACTTACCGGCATAACTTGGGGTATCGCCAGCCGTCCGTCTTGGGGCTCGATCTCAATCTTCGTATCGCCGTAGGTAAAGAACACGTCTGAGTGAGCTACGGTCTGTGCTCTAGCGTGATTCGTGCATAGGGCTGCGGCGATCATCGCGGCGATGATCATTAATCGTTGCTTGTCCATGTCAAAACCTATTCTTAACGAACGCCTGCTTACAACGTCGATGAGCATTGCTCACCCGAAAAGACATTTGTTTAGCGTCCTCAAATGCGCCTTCTTCTACCAAGTCCTTGAGTTCTTCAAGTCGTCCTCGAAGAACTTTCGCCTTCGTCTGTTGGAACTCGTCTAGCTCCCACTTGCGCAGAAAATGCCCGACCTGCAATTTGCGTGTTAGGTTGTCGTAGACCTCGATTGCTTTTACCGCTTCGTTCGCGTCACTCGTTTGTATCGCTACTGAATAGGTGGCTTTCACAAGCGCCATGTCTTCAAGCGTGTCGCTGGGCGGTGGGTAGTAGACGTAACACCCTAACGCACTCAAAACGCAAAGCCCCAGCAGAGATATTCCACCGAGTATCGGACCCGGAATTACGATATCCATGCCAGACCCACCTTCAACGGCAGCTTCTAGGTAACTGTCCATCCGACGCGTCTTGTTCGTGATTCGCATTCCATAGCCAAAGGCAATCAATCCCATCACACATGCTAGTGAAATGGCCTGGTACGGTTCAAACGCGTCTCCCAACTTTCGCTGCACATCGGCCAACATGACGGTCGTTCCAGCGTGGAACGGACACGAGTAAATGTCAAACGCATGTGTATGCGGCTTCTCAATATCACCGCCAGAATAAAGCGGTTCTTCAATTGCATACGCAATACAGGTGACAACGATCGCGAACACAGCCAGAAATCCGAACGTTTCTTTCAGGCCATAGGTTCGCCAGGCCCAAGCAATCATACCAAGGTTGATTCCGGCACCCATCGCCAACAAGGTGTACGCCGCACCAACCGAGTTTCCATGTACGAACATGGATCCGATCTGCATCATGACAGTAAGCGGTGTCGCATAGGCTAACGGTGCGATACCCAACATCAACAGTGGAGACGTTGGGTCTTGGTGAGCGAACTCATCCCCCAAGCTTCCTCGTGGGAAGAGGAAGTTCAAAACTACCGTCCCCATCAATGCGATGAGACAATAGAGCAGCGTAGGGCCTGCGGCATATCTAGCAGCTTCCACGAGAACAGCGAGCATTCGCTTGATGCCGGGAGCAACCGCCGTGTCGTCTGGTTCGGCTTCGGCACGTTCTCCAAAGATGCGGTTCCAACCGAAGCCAATGACGGTAACCAGCAGCAGTGAGCAAAGCGCGAAAGCAATGATCACAATCGGTGCGGAAAGCGTCAGCCCGTACAGCAGCGACAGCGGATTAAACAACGGGGCGGTTAATGCAAACGCAAGGATCGCACCGCCGGATACGCCAGAACGTCGCATCTCGTACGCCACTGGGATGACGCCCAACGAGCATACCGGCAGCAGCATTCCGATGCCCCACGATTGCAGCAGGCTTCGAATCGTACCGCCGCCAAAGAGTTTCCGCGTACCCTCAGGCCCGATGAGTCGACGGAATATCCCCGCGACAACTAGGCCAACCAGAAACGTCGGTGCTCCCTCAGCCATCGCCTGTATAAAGCGGACTAAGCCACCCCACAATGCTGCTTCCATCCTATATCCCTCTACTCGTTAGTGACGTGACGCTGCGGTTCCAGACGGAATCTGTTCCCGTCGAAGCCACTGGTGGCGACGTTGCTGCTTAGTTAGTGGTCGTGATCATGATCTTCGTGATCATGTTCTTCGTGCTCATGATCGCCGTGCTCGTGATCGCCGTGGTCATGGTCGTGTCCGTCATGATCGTGGTCATGGTGCTCATGGGCTGCTTCGATCTTTTCGCCAGTCGCCGCGACTTTAGATTCCAATACCGCGATAGCAGCGTTGATTTCATCTGCCACGGTATCGAACGTGACTCCTTGTGCATTGCCGCCGTGAAAACCGTCGTGGATCTTCATGAACTGATCGAACAGCACTTTCGACTTCTCTTTGACGACCTGCCAGTCTTCTTTTGGCAAATCAGTCTCTGCGGCAACCTCGGGCAAGACTTCCAATACTTCACTAACAACGTGCAATGCGTCGTCACATGCATCTGGCGTCCCTGCGTCAAACGCTGCCTTCACGTCGTCCCGCGCGTGTTTGATCTCAGCCAGAGCAGCCTGGTAACTCTTCGGGCGATGACCGTGGTCGTGATGATGGTGATCCTCTTCCGTTCCGGTTTCGGCCGTTCCGCTGGTTTCTGATGCCGTGCAACCAACGACCAAGCAGAGAAGTACGCAACCCAAAAACTGAGTCCAACGCTGCATGCCACGTCCGGCACTCACCTGCATCTCGTGTGTTCTAAACGCTTCCATCGTCTTCATTTTTGTATCCTTGTTTTGATAGTTAGTTGGATTGTTGAGTGCTCGTTGCTTTCGACATGGTGTAGAGTCGGGACGCGAGCATCGGATAAGCCTGTTTGCCATCAAGTCGATCTACGACCTCGCCGTCCAGTACGAACAGGTAGGTAGGACAGACACGCAACTGAAACGAATCGGCTGCGGCTAAGTAATTCACTCGGTGGATAGCAACCTGATTTGAGAATCCGGATCGAATCTGGTCCATAGTGGAAGTCATTTGGTCGCATCGAGCGCAGTTGTAATCTTGTGCGAACTCCACAAGCATTGGAACGTGGCTCGAACTGAGTTCCGACTTCAACGTTGAAAGTGGAGTGAACGGAATTCGTTCCACCTGACGTGTTACGCGAGGCGGCGAAATTTGTTCGGTGCATGAGGTGAGCGAACAAAGCCAGACGACGCCTACGATGCAAAGTCCGTAACGCGGTGTCATTTTCCGCTCCATGGAACCTGGACTCCTGCCAGAATCTCAGTAACAAGTGCGTCTGCGGATTCAAAGTCACCTGTAAGCCGAACGCTAAGCGTTGGCAAAGCGACTGCCTGAACGTCGTCCGGAGTCACAAAGTTGCGGTCGGCCAAAAACGCATGGGCTTGAGCCAACCTTTGCCACGTCAGCAGCCCTCGCGGGCTTAGCCCGATGTGGACACCTGAATGTTCACGCGTTTGATTGCCCAAAGCAACGATGTAGGACCGCACTTTCTCGGTGACTTCAATTGCGGCAACATGTTGCTGCAGCTGCTGAAGTCGTTCAATGGGCAAGACTTCCTCAATCTCGCTACGATCACGATCTGACGGTCGAATTGCTTCACCCAACATTCGAGTTTCGTGATCGGTTCCCGGATACCCAATGCTGAGCTTCAATGCAAAGCGGTCAAGTTGAGCTTCTGGAAGGGGATAGGTACCGTGGCTATCGATTGGATTCTGTGTCGCGATGACGAAGAAGCTGGCGGGCAACTGATGCGTTTCCCGATCAATCGTCACCTGGCGTTCCGCCATGGCTTCAAAGAGTGCACTTTGGGTTCGAGGCGTCGCGCGATTGATCTCGTCCGCGAGCAGAACATCCGTAAACACGGGCCCTTGCTGAAATTCGAATTGCCGCGTCGCCTGATTGAAGATGCTGAAACCGGTGATGTCGGTGGGCAACAAGTCTGGCGTACATTGCACGCGAGCAAATTGACCGCCGATGGCGCGTGCGATGGCCTTGGCAAGCGTCGTCTTCCCCAGGCCTGGCAAGTCTTCGATGAGCATGTGACCGCGGGCCAGCAGACTCACGACCACCAGTTCGATCACGTCGTCCTTGCCGCACAGAACGGACTTCAACGTCGTTCGCAACCGATCTACCATCGGGCGAAGTTCTTGGCTTGTGGGTTGCTCGTTTTGGACAACTGATTCCATGGCGATCTTTCAGACGCGGCCCCGAATTTGGTTGATGGATTCGATGCAGATTTGTCGCACCCTCGCAGATTCCGTGGCCGGTTGTTCTGCGGATCCGTAGCAGGCCCAAGACACCAAATTCCGAAACTCTCGAACGGCGGTGGATTCAAGACTGCTCAATGAACCGAGCCACTGGTCCAGTGTTTGGCCCGCTTGGCGAGCTGAGATCTTTCGTCCACTCAACCGTTGCAGCAGACGCACCGAATGCAAAACTTGCTGCCGCGGCGCGGTGTTGAGCCTAAGCTTCCACCACAGAACTGCCACCAAGGAATAAATCCAGCCACGACATGCAACCGTCGCGATCACAATTGCAGTGACCAGCGCCGAAGTTACCGGGTGATCGGCAATCTGTCCCACTGCATTAGAGATTGTGTTGGCAACCTTTTGTAGGAATGTCTGACGTGCGTACAGAACTTGGTAGCCTGGCGTCGGCTCGGCCGGTACCCAATGACCTTGCTGTGTCTGGACCTCGGTCCAGAAGTGAACGTCACGGTCGAAGACCGCTGTGGCTCTTGCCGTTCGATCATAGTTTGTGGGATCTGCGTACAGGCCACTCACGACTCGTGACTCGAACCCCAGCGACCGCAATAGCACCGCTGCACTGGTCGCGAAAAGAAAGTCTGGGCCGCGATGTGACTCCAGCAAAAAATGCTCAACCGCATCGGGTGCATCTTCAGGAACGACCGCCCCTGGATCGTGGTCGAAAGTCCTCAACTGGCGACAGACGCTTTCGACACAGTCCCAATCCGTTGCTGCACCCTCGGTCCAGCTGGACGCCAGTGCGTGCAGACTGTCAGCGATCCTAGGGTCATCAGCATCGGAGCTCTCTTTGGATTCCGAAGCTGTTCTGCGAAGTGCCAACTCGTGAAGTTTCTGTTTGTGCAGCGGCCGCGATCGCACATGGAGTACCGTTAGCGATGGGACGCGATCGCCTCGAACTCGCAACAGTCCTCCTTCCCACTTGAAGAACTTCGCTTCATGCAGCTTGTCGATGTGAACTGCGGTAAGAGTGGGTGGCGCGGGAAGTGTTGGCGAGTTTAGGTTGATAACTTTGAGCAAGTGTCGTTCTGGTTGCGAGAAGCATTCGGAGAATGCGGAACGATCCCAGATAGCCCACTTTCGTTGCTCGATGTCCAAGTCTATATCCAGTCTTGGTTCCGGCGAATTATCGCCTAGCGACAGATTCTGGCCGTCCCATTGGTCAAAGACAGCCAGCCCCAAATGCAATGGCGTTCTGCCAGCGACATAGACGAGTGCCTTCGAGTCAGTGTCTTTGATCTTCTTGTCCCGCTTACGTTGAGCTGACTCACGGCGGATGGCACTGAATTCTCGGCTGGACTTTTTGTTTTGAGCGAATCGATTGTGATTCTGTTTTTGTTTTTCCTTCGATGAAAGCGGAATCGCCCGCGAGCGGCTCTTTCGTTTCTTGACCTCATCAAAATAGTTCTCGATGAACATGTCGTAGAGCGTCGGTTGCTGCGACTCAAGAAAGAGCTCGCTTTCGATCGGACCGAAACTGTTGGCGTCTTCCGTAGCTCCAACCATCTGTTCACCGTCACCTACGCCACCTCTAGCAAACGGATCGCTGCCCCCGGTCCCACCGGAGCTTGGCATGATCCCTGCGATTGCGCTCGTCACTGCGCTAGACTGAAACGCGAACGCTCCGCCGGCAAGGCAGAGGAACACTAATCCGATCGCACCAACTCTGGCGGAGTAGGGGATTTCTGTTGTCGACTCGTCAGGGAAATGGGAACTAATTCGCTGCCAGTAATCTCCCATCAGCCACCACAGCCCAAGTAGTGCGTAGACGGCGAACAAGACATTGGTTGTCGTCGAAGTGGACACCAGGGCGCTAAAGATCGCCAGAAACAAACTGATGAACGTTGCCAACCGACCCGTTGTGTTCCCCGGTACCACAACCAAGCCAAACATCATGTTGCGAATCACCATGGTGACTTGGATTTCCAGCGGATTGCCGTGCGGTACCAAGCGACGCAAGACAATGTCCGTAAGGAACGGAAGGGCACCGAATGAAACTAGAAATAGGATCTGCTTTAGCGAGATCAACGACGCCGATCTTGTGTCGCGCGTTCCTCGCCGAAAGAGATAGTAGGCGATCACCGCGATGATGATCGTAACTACGAGGTCCGCCCATTCGACCCAAGGGCGTTGGCTCCCATCCTGGATCGAGAAGTGCAGCAAAATCACCGAGGCGAGCATCAACACCGAGGAATTCGTCATGTTAACGCCGGGCGCGTTTTGCCGCCGCGTCACACTGGCTGAGCTGTAGCCCTCGGTCCGTGCTTTCATCATGCGACACCAGCCCTTCGCTCGCGTCCCTGCCAGCCATTGCGAACGGATTCTCGCCAACGGCGCGCGAATTGACGGAGCGGCTCCGCGGTATCATCAACACGAATCCATTCATCGTGAACAGGTTCGGTAGAAGCAAAAGGAAGACTGGATTGCTCGTTCGATGGTTCGATCACGATCCGCTTCCAGCCTGGCCCAAAGGCGACCTGCTGAGTCGATGTCGTAATGACGAAACGCTCGACTTGGTCACCGAAAACGGTTCGTTCAAGTGGTTTGGAATTCTGCAATGCGGTCAAGCGGTCCATCGCATCCCGTCGGCTGATATCAGACGGCTGGACTTCCCATACGTCGCCATTTGCAACCAATGAGACGTTCACGTTCTGACGAGTGAGTTGCTCACACAGACTGGCGGCGATGCGGATCGACGACTCAAAGGTCGACATCGAGTCCGAACCGTGTGCAATGTTCGGGTCTGTATCAATCGCGATCACTGCCGAAGACTGCGCGGGCCCTTGGCGTTCCGACACGATGAGGCGTCCGCACTTTGCAGTCTGTGCCCAGTGCACAAGACGCAGGCTGTCACCCTCGCGATATGCTCGGACCCCGATGCGGTCGCCTTCGTTGCCTGATCGCTTGTCACTTGGGCTCAACAGTGAACGATTGCATCCGTCGTCGAGGACAAGCGGTTCAAGATTCGTCGTTTTGGGCCAAGCGATCAGTTGGTTGGTAGTTTCGATTTCGCGTCTTGCTTTCCAGACCCCAAACGGGAATTCGGTTGCAATCTTGGCGTTGATGGTTGGGTAGATTCCTCGACACTCGGGCTGAAAGTCCCAAGAGAAACGCGTCTTGGACCAGCCTCGGATACCAGACAGCGCAACCGCCGTCGTGTCATCGCCATTGTTCCGAAGGAAGAATCCGTCTTCGATCGCTAATCCCCAAACCGGAAACGGCCAGCGGTTGCGAACGATAACCTCGACTGGCGAGGATTTGCCTTCGCCACCTCGCTGGTTTGGAAATCTCAATTCACAAGAAAGGCCACGCAAACCGATCCACGGCCAAACCATGCCCAAAGCGATCGTCGCCACAATGGCACCGGCAATCACTAAACCTTGGGGAGATACGAAGAGCCCGCATAGCAAGGACGAAATAGCCGCCACGATCAGAATCCCAAGCGGCTTCTTCAGCCAATAGACGTAGCGATTCGCCCATGGACAGAAATCCGTGTTGAGAAATTCCGATAGCGTTGCGGCACTCATCCTTGCTCTCCAAGCGTAACTACATGCGGGACTGTGGGCGAAGTACGAGCCACGATAGGCTCGCACAATCGCCGTGAAGCCAAATCATCGCTTGCGTCGCACAAGCCCGAGGCCTGCAACACCCATTACGACAAGCAATAGTGACGATGGCTCTGGTACTGCTGCACCGAACGCCTCGACACCTGCCTCGAAAGCTTCTTCTTCCAAACCAAAGTTCAGGAAGATTCCGAAGGGGCCTGAATCTGCAATACCGGATGCATCATCAGAAGACAGGCTCAAGATCAACCCGTAACCGCCGGCAGCGGCGCCATCGCTGATCGTGAATCCAGGATCGACGTGAAAGTCACCGTCGTCTTCAGCTTGGCCAAGCAAGTTCGCAGGTGACGAAAAGTCAGCCGGCATCATTCCGCTGCTGGCAGAAACCACGGCGTCTGCCGAACCACCCGCTCCCGCAATGGTAATGGTCGTGTCACCAGCAGATGAAACTTGTGAACCGTCCCAGTAGAACAGGGGGGAAAGGACATTGAATCCAACAATGTTCCCGGCGTTAATTCCGGCGCCCTCTTCAACTTCAGAGGCGATACCGGGCTCAGAGGCAAAGTTCGCAAATGCGTCTTCGCCGAATTCACCTTCGAAGACGAAACCTTCTTCGCCTGCTTCCACTTCGATCGCACCATCAACGTAGGAGAACTCCACGTCTGAATGGCCATGCTCCTCTTCCTCTTGGGCGAACGAAGCCGCCGAAAATGTGAATAGGATCAGAGTTGCAGCAATAAATTTTTTCATTTTTGAAATGCTCAATGGTAGTAACGAAAGTTTGAAAACCGCAGCCATCAACTGGCCGGAGGCATCCTGCTCTAGCGCTTCCTAGCGCGACCTCATCAGCGAATCATCTCGCTGAAGACATACCGTTAATCAGTGGCGGTACCTCGTTCAGACTTTCTAAATGCTCTGCCGCGATGGTGCCTTGCACCCTTGGTATTGGTCGGACCGCAAGCGTAAAGCCGCGCATCGCGAGCAGAGCTATTTCATTGCAGCCTCTAGGACTGCGGGAAATTTCGACAGCGAAGATTCCACTATCGCAACCCACGTTGAGCTGCGAATGCGGAAGCAAGAGTCCACCTGCCGCCGAGCCGAGCGTTGCAGCTCGGTCTCGACCAGTGCTCATGTGTCTACTGGTGCCTCAAACGGCAACAGCAAGCAAACAAAGACTGAGGGCAGTGGATCAGAGGGTACAAGGCGGACCACGCGGAGAGTGATCGAAGTATGAGACCGAAGAATCAAGAATTGTTTCGGACAGAGGCTCCCGGCCAGCAACCTGAAGGCTGCAGATTTCCGGAGCCATGGAGATGCAACCGCTGCTTAGGCTGGCGAGCAACTGACAAACTGAGCAACAGTCTGACGGTGCAAGCGAACGCTGTTCGTCACTCTGAGGCGTGTCAGCCTCCGCCATAAACGGGCAGGTGTGGTCATCACACGCGTGACCACGAACCGACGCTGCAGTGCATTCACATTGGTGGTGAATACCGGCAAGCTGGTGCAGGGATTGGCCGAAACCGGTCACAAAAGTGACGATAACGACACAAGTCCACGCAATGTTTCGAGTTCTGACGTGAGTTAACAGCATTACAGCGCACTAAGTTTGGAAGTGCGGTCCGACCATCTCGGAGTATCATCAAAGGTAAACACGTTGTCAACAGTTACGCTTCTACCACGGTTTGGTTCTGTGTTAGGACTGACAGTCAGGCAGTATCTTCGGATGGTTCAGGAACGATACAGATCGACTACCTGAATTGACATCAGACTGATCCTTCGCGCGCGGTGGGAGATGGCCACGTCATTGTTTGACGGGCGAGCGACGCGAGTGCGTGCAGCAACCGATAGTCTGGTTACTGTTGCAGAGCCTTGACGATTTTTAATTTCGCAGCCTGGATG
>CAYQMZ010000107.1:8135-13431 GCA_964418725.1 uncultured Pirellulaceae bacterium | reverse complement strand
GTCTAGGGCAGAACGAACATCCGCACGTTCGAATTCACCCTTGATCGGCAACTTCGGAAATCGCGCCTTCCAGTTTTCCTCATCGCCCGTCAGCTGCTGCGTTATCAATTCCGCCGCGTCCAAGTACTTTTCCATCAGCAACGGCGGCAGCGAAAGGACTTCGCCAATATTGTCGAAGCCTTCCCCCACGTCGTCGGCAGGAAATTCGTCCGCTGGCCGTAGTCCGACGCCGAACAAAGCCTCAACGACGTTGTTGTATTCAGACCGATTGAGCCGCCGAACCGTGGCGCGTGGTTTGACTTCCGCCTTGGTGCAATCAAAGTTCGCTAGACCAGCGTCAATCCAATGCGAAAACGCTTCACGATCCTTGTCGCTGGGCTGATCAAAGTCTTCAGGCGGCATTTCATGGCCGGCAACCTTTTGCAGGACCAACGTCCATTTTGCAAAATCGCCGGGGACGTCGGGCGCCGCGTCATATTCGAACGAGTAGCCGGCTTCGGGTTCGTCACCCGAGTGGCAATCAAGGCAGTACTGTTCAAGGAATGGTTGGACTTCCAAGTCGTATTGCTTGGCGAGTTCCGCAGTTACTTGTGCACTGGCGTCGACAGGTTGATCGTCAGCAGCAACGCAAACGCACGAAAACATCAGAACAAGCAACACAGCCTTTTCCCAAAGGGTTGCTCGCATGGCAGATCCAAGTTGTAAGGTGGGCTTCTCTGTGGACCCGCATTATATGGCCTGAAGCCGAACGCGGCGAGGTGCAAACTTTCCGAGACTGGAATCGAAATACTGCGAAACCCACTTCTGACATTGAACTTACGGCTAAACCGCCCTGTACTCAGTGCGGCAAGCCCAACCGAAGTTGTGCGGTGACGTCTCACCCACGCCGTAGCAGCGCGTTAACACACATAATCGGTAGGGTCCGCTAACCAAGGTTGCAGTCTTGTTTGAGTACTTCGCGACGGATGACGCGATACGTATCGGCTGAAGCGGAACATCAAGGCGATCCGTTCGTTATGATTTGCTGCTTCCGCCTTATTCGAACTGGGGATTTCGAAGATGAACCGATACTTTGTGCTTTTGATTTCCGTTCTTCTTAACGCTCCTGTCCATGCCGAGATCGGCGTGGGAGCGAAGCCCATCAAGGGAGCCGACGTATTGATCGATGGTTCCAGAAAACTGCTGGATCAAAAGTGGACGTACTGGCGCGGGCCTCGATTTTCATCCAGCTTGCCGATCAAGTGGAAGATCGTTGACGACCCAGTTGACGGCGGAACCTGCGTGATGACTCACGACCCAGCAGCCGCTGGCGGCAAGTATGGCACAGCAGACATTGTCACAAAGAACAAATACCGTGACTTTCGTTTGCACATTGAGTTCCTGATCCCGAACAAAGGTGGCAACAGCGGCGTCTACCTACAGAATCGCTACGAGATCCAGGTGCTTGATGGCGACAAGACAAAGCACGGGATGGCGGCCGTGATCAACGAGTCCGAATCACCCTATGCGTTGTACAACGGCCTAGGGAAGTGGAATGCTTACGACATCGTTTTTCGCGCAGCTAGGTTCAAAGACAAGAAGCTCGTCGAGAAAGCCAACGTCACGATGTACTTCAACGGCAAGAAAGCTCACACGAACTTCCCGATCACCAAAGTTTGGGGCGGGCCAAACTCGGGCATCGATGGCGGCAACGACGGAGGACGAGGCATCACCGACGTACCGGGCGGTTTGAAGCTACAGTGCGAGGGACATGATGTTCGCTACCGCAACGCGTGGATCAAACAGCTTGATCTGAAGGAAGCCAAGACGGACTTCAAAGAGCCCCTCGCCAAACTAGCCGGAGCATAGAGCGGCCTCCCCGAAAAATCCCTCACGCAGATTCGCCACTCTTCAATCCGCAGATTGCAACTGACAATTAGTTCGTCCGGCGCTCTCAGCATGGGGCGCCGCGACACCGCGTTGACGAGGAGGTCACTGTCTGCTGCAAGCACACTACGGAGCGATCGGAACTCGAATCTCTGCCGAGAACACCGCGTTTAGGTCCGAGCGTTCCGCAAGCGTCTTCTCGATCACTTTCCGGCTTCGTTGCACATCATCAAACTTCAACTTTGTCGTACCCTGGTGGACAACGATCGGCTTGTCGAAGTCCACGAACTGGTCATTGAGTCGGATGATGATCTCAGAGACCTTCTCTGTCTCGTGGATCGTGAATTCGTTGCCATTCCGACTAACCACCATCTTCGCACCAGGCACTTGATCCTTGTCTGAGGCAGCAAGCCAGTAAAACTGCGGGTGAGTGACTCCGGTTTGGTGCCAGATAACTTTTTCAGGCAGTGGGTTCCTAGTGAATGAGGACATCCATGGCACCGCCACGGCGTCATCCTTCTTCATCCAGTGGCCATGTTCTGGGTGAATGACGACTTCATGTGCGTAGCCATCGGGGTCGTCGGCCTTCAGTTTTGCAAGTTTCTCTTTCCATTCAGCGGCTTTCTTGTTGCGGTTATACGCTCCGTCTTTCCCACCCATATGCAACGTGAAGCCAATATTCCTCAGCCCAAGCGGAGAGACTCCATTGGGGTGGCCGGCCATCATCGCCGCTGCGGCCAACTGATCGGCCATTCGGGGAGCCAACTGATAGACGCCATCGCCGCCTGCGGAATACCCCATGATGTAAACGCGGTTCGGATCGATGCCTTCGATCGCCATAGCGTCTTCGATAATGCGATTGAAGAATTGATCAATGTGTGGCTCGTGCCACAGGTTCCACGTGTTCGTTGGTGCCCGTGGTGCCAAATAGATTCCTTCTTTTGGCTCGTACAGACCAATCTGGTTTTTCCACTGCGATTCATTCACGCGTGCGGGTGCACTTCCGCCACCGTGCATCGAAATAAACAGGCTATGTCCGCTCTCTGGTTTGTCGCCGAAGACCCGATAGTCGAACTTCATTTCAAGCTCGCCAAGTTTTATCCTCTTTTCCTTCCACTCTTCCGATCGCTCCTCACGCAATTTAGCGAGGCGCTTCTTGTGCAGCCGCTTCGTCAGCTTTGCGGCCTGAGCCTTCGTTAGTGCCGCACCTTGCTGAGCTTTCTCCACTTGATCCACTGTCAAAGCAACCGTCTGTTCGGCTGCTCGTTCTGTTGTGAACCGAAACTCTTTTGCCAACCCCGGTGCATTCAGCTTGTATTTCCGACCCTGCTTTAACGTGAAAGTGAGCATGTTGTTTGTGTCGTCGGACTCACCTTTGGATGTGCCAAAAGCACACTGTTCCGACGTGTCCTCGTCCAGGCAGACCTGTACGGGAACTTTCAATCGTTCACCCGTCACACGCGAGCGAACTTGGACACGAACTTCGATGTTGTCCAGTGCAACCGCCTGCTGATTCGCGGTGTACCGGTCTGTCACGTTTACGGCGAATGCCTTAGGTCCACCACGAGACCATACGATCGGAAACTGCGTATCCGTTTTTTGGTAACTGATGGCGTAGATTGAATGCCGTCGTGAGCTCTTGTCGGCTTTCGACGCGTCGCCGACAAACCAACCATGGTCCAGGCCTTGGGGGCTATATTCCGCAGCACCAGTGAAATGCCAATCGTTGTCGTCCCAAACCTCGACCCATGTGTGATTGCCTCGCTTCGTTGTCCAGCTAGGAACACCCACTAGTCGTGCAGGGACATTCACACTGCGGCAAGCGTCGACTAACAAGATGGAAAGGCCAGTGCACGACGCCAATCCCTGATCGATACTTTCGCTGGGGCTTTGGTTCGCCTTCTTGCGCTTGGTTGAGTATTTGACACCGACTTCCTTGAAGAGCTTTTGGTTGAGCAACTGAGCTGCTTCACCAGGAGTCTTGGCATCTGCGATAATCGTCTTCGCACGGCTTCGTATTTCAGATCGCCACGCCTCTCGCGTCTCATCGACGTTGGCATACGGCAAGACATTGTTCAAAAACAACTCGTCGGAGATCTTCCAAGGCGAACTGTCTCTGGCTTCATGTGCGAGTTGCACGTTCTCCAAGAGCAACTGGGAACTCAACGACTTCAAGTCGTGTTCCGGCATGTTCGTCACCAAGAACACCATCGAGGCTCGTTGAGCCGGAGGCACTTCTGCGAGAGCCGTCTCAATCTCGGCTCGGTTCTCACCGGCCAGCTTTAACTGCGACTCCACACTGTTCTGAGAACTCGATGCCGAATCACCCAGCACGTTAGTTGCGAGACACAAGTTGAGCGACAAACAAGCGGCAACAAGTAGACGATTCATGGGAAAGCACTCAGGATGATTGGAAATGTCTCTCGCAGTGTATTCCGGCGATTCCATTTGTGTCTAGTTGCATGGACTCGACGCCAACGTCGAGAGAGCCGACCTGAAATGAACCACGGTTCACGCTAGTGTCCTGAGTCATTAATTCGTTTGATTCGCAGGTCCGGTTCCTACCGGACAAACAGGAGTTGGACCGCACAAAGGCCGGTAGGAACCGGGCCCTACTTTCTAAAGAACTAAACGACTCGGCACACTTGCTGCCCGCAATAGATCAAGCACTGCAAGCATTTGTGGCTTCGTGATTTGATGGTGAGACGGCGGTTTGCTGAATAGCTGCTGCCAGCATCGGCTAATGCAATCAGCGAATGCATTCCGGTCAGCGCGTAGGCTTTCCCATTTTGCCTACTGGCTCGCTATTGTTAGCCCCTTCAGCCTAGTGCTCAATCGGTTGCCATCTGCTATTGGCGTCTGCTTCTTGGCACATCTGCCGGCCGCAAAAATCTCACTTTCTCTGTAGTCGTCTTTCCGATACGATCCGCCGCCCACTGCGCGGACGGATCGCGTCGTGACCGTGGCTTAGTCGTGTATTCACACGCGAACGCAGCTCGAAATTCTGTTCAAAGCCAACATTAAAAGGAAAAACCAATGGGTCTGTGGATGATGCCTCTTCGCTGGGGTCGCTCTAGTTTGGTAACGCTTGCGTGCGTCGGGATGACGTTGTCGCCAACCTTGCAGCCAGCCTTCGCTCAGCAACCTGTAGTCGGTGGGCAACGTGTTCCGGTTGGTTCGCCAGCAGTTGTCGCTCCTGCGGCATTGCAGGCTTCGCCAGCGGCACCAATTCAAAGTCAGCGATCAGTTGGCAAACCACTTTCGAAGGACATCGCCATGATGCGGCGTCCGATCGCGTTGGATGTCACGCTCGGGGCGACCGGCACATTGACCGGTGAAGTCCGCAGTGCGGAAGGTAAGACCTCCGCCAATGTGGACGTCGTGCTTTGGCAAGGCAATCGAATGTTGCAGAGAACGCGGACCAATGGAC
>CAYQMZ010000107.1:0-8125 GCA_964418725.1 uncultured Pirellulaceae bacterium | reverse complement strand
CCAATGGACTTGGCCAATTTCAGTTCATCAATCTGCAGGGTGGAAGTTACCGAATTGCCACTCCCGATGTGACGTTGGAATGCAGAGCTTGGACTGCCAAGCTTGCCCCGCCCAATGCGCGCGAAAGTTTGCTGGTTGTAGCGAATATGTATTCTGCGCGAGGTCAGCAGCCGATAAACGAAGTGTTTTGTTTCAATCCCTTTTTGATGGGAACCATTGTCGCAGCAGCGATAGCAATTCCAATCGCAGTACATGATTCGGGCGACGGCCAACTCGGTGATGGCGAGTTGGTAGACGGTAGCTAGTTCTGGGCACTTCATGGTGGACGTTGATGTTCACCGCCCACGTATTGGCTTCTGCAGCCCTCGTGAGTGCGAATGGTGGGTTCCAATTGCACTTCGGAATATATCGTGATCAAAGCAACGCAAGTCGTGAATTCGCGCAAGCATCAATTCTCCGATCTCTCGAGCAGCCGTCGTGCACGACGTTGGCTGAAGGTCTGCGCCCTCGCCTGGTGTTTCGGCCTCGTGTTGGGCTGCCAGTCCCTCCGCAAAGAGAGTATCGCGATTCCCGCGACAGAGCTGCCCCTGCAGTATCGTGCTGAATCCCGTACCGACAAGCCTGCTATCGATCTGTCTGCCTTGGCACGGCGATCAATCAACAGCGACTTGATCTATCCCGGCGACGTATTGGACGTCACTCTCATCACCGGGGCCGAGAAAGAAACACCTGAACCGCTGCCTTATCGAGTGACTCCTAGGGGAATGCTTGAGCTTCCCCTAGTGGGCGAAATCAAGGTTGCAGGTCTGACTCTGACCGGTGCTGAAGAAGCGATTCGTACCGAGAGCATTAACCGTCGCGTATATCGCAGCCCAATCGTCTCGGTGTTGATGAATACTCGTCAGGCAGACCGCGTGCTGGTTGTTGGGGCCGTTAAAGAACCAAAGGTTTACGAGCTGCCACGAGCTGGTAGCGATTTGTTGGCCGCGATCACTGAAGCTGGCGGGCTCACGGAAGACGCTGGCACGATCATCGAAATTCGACATCCGGCCAAGAGTACGAAGAATGGCGTAAGCCAGGCCTCGTTCGCCACAGATCTGGTGGGTGAATCTGGAGAGCTTCCCAACAACGCGACTTTGGAAGCCACATCGCAGACTTCGAACTCGGTACACGTCGACCTAGTAGAAGCAATGGCTGGTAAGGCTGCTGACTTGAGTCTGAATGACGGCAGCGTCGTCTGGGTGAAAGAGCATCGCCCGGAAACGATTTACGTACAAGGTTTGGTCAAGGAAGCCGGAGAATTCGAGCTTCCGAAAGACAAGCCACTTCGCGTGCACCAAGCGATCGCACTCGCGAAGGGCCGCACAATTGAGTTCGCCGACAAGATTCACATCACGCGATTCCTGGAAGCTGAGCAAGAACCCATTGTTATCGAAGTCTCGTGGAACGAAGCAAAGTCGGACCGAGACGCGAACATCGTGCTGATGCCGGGCGATGTGGTGAGTGTCGAGGAGACGCCCCAGACGTTCGCCGCGGACTTCTTACGTAACTTCTTCCGTGTTGGCTTTACCAGTTCTATCCCCGGTTTCTAGCAGTCTCGAGATAGTCAAGCATGACAGACAACGCATCGAATCCTGTCCAGACCGTGTCAACGACACACATCGTATACGCGGTGTTGCGTTTTCTTCGTGTGGTGCGTCATCGGAAGACGATCGTCTACGCGTCGTTGGTGATTGCCGGTTTGCTGGGTGCGATTTACTACGCGACCGCGGAACGGATCTATGCTGCTAAAGCGCAGTTGTTGGTGCTTAGCAAAGATCCCGCGGTTTGGAATGAGTCGATTGCCAAAGACGGCAACCGGCAAGGCATGTTGCCGACCTACGAACGCCTGTTTTCCAGTCGTAAGGTGTTGAATCGTGCGATCGATACGCTGGACATGCTTCCGCAGGAAGCTCGCATCGACCTGATGCAGTACCCACGTGAGAAGTGGGTTGAAGAAATGCGAAAGCGGTTGGGCGCGAGTGCCGTACGCTCGACCAACATTATCGAGATTTCGTATCTTTCGCGTCGTCCGCGTACTGCAGAGACAGTTGTGAATGCGGTCGTGCAGTCCTACACCGACTTTATCGAGGAAAGTCATCGTAGCGTCGCTAGTGAAATCGCTGAGCTGCTAGAAGTCGACATGCATCGCGTCGAGCGGCGTTTGGCTGAGAAGACAGCTCAATTATTGCAGGCGAAGCAGTTTGTCAAAGATATTGGGATCGCCCAATCGGACGTAGTGCATCCGATGGTGAAGCGAGTTGAAAAAACGCACAGCGACCTTGTCGATGTCTGGCAAGATCGAATTCGTCTTCAGTCTTCGCTCGCAGCACTTGAGAACGCGATCGAGGTTGGTGGAAACCTGCAACAACACATTCTGGCCCTGGAACCGACCGTTGGCCAAGAAGTCATGCTGGGTGCCATGGGATTGTCCACAGCCGACGGCGATCTTCGCATTCAGCTCAAGAAGATGTTGTTGGAAGAGCAGGCAAAGCTGGATCAGCTTTCGTCGTTCTATCTAGAAAACCATCCGGACATCCAGCGACTATCCGCGACGGTCTCGAAGCTACAGCGTGAAATTGCTGAGTACGGTACGAAGCAAGCGGACGTTGAGGGCGAAGAATACAACCGACAATTGGGCGAAATGCTGGTGTCGCTGGTCCAGGAGCAATTGCAGCAGGCATGGCGGCACGAGCAGGCGCTTCGCCAAGAATTCGAAGTGGCAGAACGAGATGCCATGCAGCTCGCCAGTCAGTGGGAGAACATTCGTATCTTGGAGCAGCAAGAGCAACGATTGCGTGATCTAGATGCAACGCTCCAAACACGCTTGGACAACATTGACATTAAAACGAATCAATCCGATGTACAGGTTTCGATTGCCAGTGACGCAGTGGCCGAAGACAAGCCCGTGTCTCCTCGTCCGATCTGGGTCTGCTTCGTTTGCTGTGCAGCCGGAATGAGTGTCAGTCTAAGCATCATCTATGTGATGGATGTGCTGGACGACCGATTTCGATCACCAGAAGAACTCCGCGATCAGTTGGGGGCGCCTGTTCTCGCCATTATTCGGCAATTGCCAGAGGTCGAGGAGAAAGGTGCCGGAGGCCTTCACGTGCATACGGCTCCTGATAGTATCGAGAGCGAAGCGTTTCGTACCCTGCGGACGACGATTGCCTTTTCCGGAGATGATCTCGATTGCTTGGCTGTCAGTAGTTCGGAGCCAAGCGATGGGAAGACGACGGTGTTGTCGAACCTGGGTGTGGCAGCCTCTGACACCGGATGTTCAACGCTGCTCATCGATGCAGACATGCGACGTCCCGGGCTCTCTAAGTTGTTCAATGTTCGTGGTGAAAAAGGACTGGGCAACATCCTGCGTGGCAACGGTGAAGTCGGTGAGATGGCCGAGTCTTTCGTTTTGGAAACCGGTGTGCCCAACATGTCGATGATTCCCGCTGGAATTCGTCCTGTGGACCCAACGGGCATGCTCAGCGGACCTCGTTTCGCGGAACTCTTGTCATGGGCACAGAGTCACTACGACCAAGTGCTCATCGATACGCCTCCGATTCTCGCTGCCAGTGACGCCACGATCATTGGTCGTCTGGTTGATGGGCTGATGCTGGTCGTCCAACCGGAAAAGAACAATCGAAGGATCGTTCATCGAGCCGCAGAAGAAATACATTCTTCCAATTTGAAGTTTCTCGGGATCGTCGCCAACAAGGTCAGCCAAGATGGCGGAGGCTACGGCGGTGGTTATGGCTATGGATATGGTTACGGCTACGGATATGGATACGGTCATGGCGAAGCCGACCTAGATGCGGAAGTCGCAGCAGCGATGGATGATGACTCGACTGAAACGTACACGGTCGCTGAAGTCGTTGAGGCAACGGAAGTTGCCCCTGTGGAATCCAACGATGTGGCGGAGGACTATGACGCTGTCCAGCAGGTACTGCCATTTACGGCGGACGCCAATCAGGTCACGGAACAGCAGACGGCCGAGCCAACTGAAGCTGCTCCGCAGAAGCCACGTCGACGTGTTATGCCTTCGAAAGCCACGCATGCTGCGGAGTTGGTATCTGACCAGGGCCAGCCGCAACAACAGGGATCGATTGAATCGGAAAGCGATTCGGTCAAGGTCACCAAGCAAGTCCCAAGACGCGTAAAACCACGGCGTGCTGCTTAGTCAGTTCTGCCTTGTATGGAAGCGACAGAAAAAATGTCCAGACATAGCTCACGGATTCATTCCGAAGAAACTCCGTTAGTGCAGATGCTTAACCGCATCGTCGATTTCGGTATTGGCGGTGTGCTGTTTGTTGCTCCGCTGGCGATGGCCGGGCGGTACGAGCCGGGACGTTTGCTGCTTGCGTTGATCATTGGAATAACTGCAATCGCTTGGTTCGGTGGCCGAGTGCTTTCCAAACGCTCGCATTCTCATTGGTTCTGGACTGGAGCCGAATGGATCTGTCTATCGGCGGTGCTGCTGGTAGCACTTCAGCTAACGTCATGGTCTCCCGGGATGCTTGGCTGGATCAATCCGGAGCTCGGAGAGCTGTTGCCGTTGCATGTAACAAGTGCATCTGCAGATGAGATCACCACAGAATTGCCACAACTTCAGGTTGCCGAACCAGTTCCGGACGCTTCGGCTCCCGAGGCTTTGGTGCCCGCTGAGTCCAACGCGGCCACATTCGCTTGGGACCAAGCAACGCTGACGCCGCATTTGACTCGCGGCGGAATGGCCACCTTGTTGATATTTGTATTGTTCTTCTTCGTCGTGCTGCAGCGAGTTCGCCGTCGCGCTGACGTGGAGCGAATGCTGAAGGGCATGGCGTTGGCGGGAGTTTTCCTGGCTTCCCTAGGGTTGGTTCAGTACGTCATCAATAATGGTCGGTTTCTCTGGTTCATGAGTCACCCGTCGCGTGACACCTTAACAAGCGTTAAGGCGACCTTTGCCAACGAAAATCACTTTGCTCACTTTCTTGCGTTGACGATGGGGCCATTGCTTTGGTGGCTTGTGAAAGTGCAAGGCGAGTCCAAAGATGATGTGGATGCTGAACCGAAATTCGGTTCGACCGCACGCAATTCGGCAATTCCGCAACTGCGGGTCTTGCTGTGCATCGGTATCGGAATCGTCTTTGTGGCGGGCCTACTGACCTACAGCAAAGGCGGACTTGTTGTCATGACATTGGCAGCGATGATCACGATTGCCTTGTTGGTGTTTCAGCGCCGCGTTGGCAAGAAAGCAGTTATTGCCGTTTGCACCGCTGGCGTCGTGGCGGCGCTTGCCGTATTCATTCACGGACAAGATATTTTGGTCCGCGAGTTAGAATCGTTGCAGGACGTCAGTCTTGAGTCGTGGGATGCCGATCAGGGACGCCGCAAGATCTGGACCGCAGTTTTGACGGCAGCTCCGAACTTTGCAACGCTCGGAAGCGGTGTGGGGTCACATCGCTACATCTATCCAACCTACTTCTCTAGTGATTCGGCAGTTCAGTACACGCACGCGGAAAGCGGCTATCTGAACGTGCTCCTCGAAACCGGCGGCCCTGGTTTAGGCTTGCTCTTAGTGGGGATTGGGCTAACCGTCTATTGGGCGTGGAAGGCATTCGATGCCGAAGACGAAGAAGTTCAATTTCTGGCGGTCCCGCTAATTGCTTGTATCGCCGTCAGCTTGATTCATGCTGTCTTTGACTTTAATTGGTACATACCGGCAAACCTAACTCTGACGCTGATCGTCGTAGCGCTCAGTGCACGGTTGTGGGATCTATCCGCTGGTGGGAAGCTGCACCGGATTCGCGTCAACAAATTGACTTGGGTCGGCATGGCGGCTGTTGCCTTGATGGTGTCCGTCTATTCCGTTTCGCATTATGTGGGGCCTGCTCGGGGACTACCTGCTTGGCATGAGTTCCGCGCGTGGTCATTGGCGACGCGAGGTGGAGGCAACGGGCGGCGAGGTGAGCTGCAGAACCTGGACGCCATGGATCCGGAAACGATCGGGCACATGATTGAGCTACTGGACGAGGTGCTGAAGCATGATCCAGGGCATGGTCGAGCTCACGTCCGAATGGCTTCGATGTGCATGCGTCAATTCGAACTGCTTCAAGCCAAATCGGATTCAAGAATGCCGCTGGCTGAGATTCGTGATGCAGCAAAGACTTCCGATTTCGAGTCGCATCAAGCCATGAGCGATTGGGTTGACCGCGTGGTGCAGGATAATCGCGTGTACCTGGATCGTATCCTCTGGCACTCGAAACAAGGCATTCGTTACACGCCAACAGAAGGCAACGCGTATCTGTACTTGGCGGAAGTAGCATTCCTTGACGAGTCGATTCAGGCAACCGAACACGATTTGATGCGGCAAGCTTACGCTGTCCGTCCGTACGAGCCTGCGATTCAGTTTTCGCTGGGCCGTCACGAGCTCTTGGCCGGCAACCAAGCTGGTGCGATGGAGCTTTGGAAGGACGCGTTTAATCGCGGCGATTCCGTCAGGCAGCGAATCATTGCCGCCGTTGGTTTTCAGGCGCCACCACAGGAGATTCTTGATCTCTTTCAGCCTGACATGATGGGGCTACGTGATCTGTTTCAGTATTACCGTCGCCGCGAGTTCGTTCCGCAGATGAACTTTATCGCGAAAAGGTTTGTGGTAGAGCTTGAGAAACAGGCCAAGCTGATGACTGGTGAAACAGCCGGCGACCTTTGGCGCGAAGCACAATTTGTGCATGCGACGTTGGGTAATACGGAGTCTGCGGCAACGGCTGCGAAGAACTCCGTCATGGTGGATCCCACCAATTTCGAAAACCATTATTCGTGTGGGCTTCGAATGCGAGATTGCGAACGCTTCGAAGAAGCCGCAAAAGAATTTCGCTGGTGTGCTTCTCGTAAGCCCGAAAATCCAGAGCTGCGAAAAATCGTAGCTGAGATGAAGAATCGAGCTCGACAGCTTGCAGCCACACATGCTGCCACGATCGAGCAAAGTAGGTTCCAGCGACAAAACGCGGGATCAATGCAACGTTAGGAAACGGCTAGATGGGCGCGGAAACCAAACATTCTGACAATGAGGCTTCGACACCAGACGCAACGTCGGGCGCGTATGCCTACGTCGATGCGGCCGTGAGTCGAATACGCTCGCGTGTCGAGGAGGCTGTCTCCGTCAATGGACCGCGGAGCATTGTGGTCGGGCTGTCCTGCTTGCCTGTGTTCGCAGCCATCCACTACATGGCCTATTGGTTGCGATTCGATGCAATTGACGATCGACGCTGGATGCAGATTGTATGCACGATGAGCGCCGTTCTTGTGATCAAAAGTGTTCTGTTTTTCCAGTACAAGATCTATCAGGGCTGGAGTCGCTACGCCACGTTTTACGACTTGGTCGCGCTGGCCCAAGCCGCAACCGCCAGCGCCGTTTTCTTGGTGGTCGTGGACTATTTGTTTCTAGCGAATTGGCATACGCCCCGTGCCGTCTTCTTTATGGACTGGGGAGCGACCATCGTTGTGATGGGCGGCCTGCGGTCCATGCATCGTTGGGTAGAAGAAGCAAAATCGCTGCTCAATTCGTCAGAAAACCTGACGCGTACGCTGATCATTGGTGCTGACGACAGCGGCGAGAGCGTGCTTCGTGCGATTCGAAACAGCAAAAACAATCGCCATCACGTCGTAGGCTTCGTGGCTGAAGGTGATAGCACCGAACGATTCATTGGCGGTGTGCCTGTCGTGGGAGGAATCGATTCTACGGTGGCACTTGCCAAGTCGTTGAATGCGGTCGAGCTCTTGATCGCCTCCAGCAGTATCAGCGGCAAGCAGGTGCGTCGCATCGTGGAGGAATCGGCGGGACATGGCATCGAAGTCAAAGTGCTGCCCAGCTACGACCAGCTTTTCAATGGTCGCGTGGATATGCGACCTCGAACGGTTTCCATCGAAGACTTATTGAGGCGAGATCCCGTTCAGCTTGATACGGAGTATGTCAGCGAATGGTTGCAGGGCAAAACGGTTTTGGTCACCGGAGCTGCTGGTAGCATCGGTTCTGAGATGTGCCGACAGTTGCTGCCATTTGCTCCGGGTCTGCAATGTAGGTAAATACTCGGACAGCCAGCGTCGC
>CAYQMZ010000106.1:5278-13474 GCA_964418725.1 uncultured Pirellulaceae bacterium | reverse complement strand
GTCAGACGAGCCTGTGCACCGGCATTGTCGCCAATGATTTGGTCCTTGCTGATCATGATGCCCGTAACCGACCAGCCGTTTGGATGCGGCTGAACGAATACACCTGCGGGACCAAGATATCGACGGACAATCTGATAGTCGGGCAGCTTCGATCCATCAATCTCCGGCTTTCTAACCTGCGTTTCGTCATCGGGCCCTAGCAACCGGTTGAGCAATCGTCCGAGCAACGAATCCGACTCAGGCATTTGCCCAAGCTGAATCATTTCATAAGCGGATCGGAACGACTCGTCACTGCGTGAAAAGACACGAATGCTGTCCTCACCACCGCCCAATTTCGCGAGCAGCTCCGCGACGAATTTAAAGTCGTCGCTCTCCGCAAGCGTCGCGTGATCCTTGCGTGCCGAGAGAACTTCTTCCAGCAGCCCAACATCCGACGCAATAAACAGAAAAGAAGATGCATTCGGATCGGGACCGCTCGAGATCGCGATTGCTGAATTCGGCAGCGACAATTCGTCATCGGCAGCAGGCTCGGCATCACCACCGGGCAAAGGAATCCCGCCGGCACCTGGTAGCTCAATGCCCGATATCTCATCATCCCCAGCATCGCCCTCGGAAACAATTTCCCACGCGTCCTGCCCGGCGATTTTCACGGCTTTCGCCTGTGGCTCAAATTCGCCCAGAGCATTGATGGCTTTTCGGACTTCGGCTTCCGATTTGTCTTTGATCCGTACCGCCATCAGCAATCGTTCGCTGGACGTCGTAATCGGCAATCGATAGTCGGTGAAGAAGATGATTTGGTCATCCAAGTGAGCCAGCAAGTCGTTTCGTAGATTGACGCCAACGTCCTCCTTAAAACTATCCAGGACTTCTTCCATCAGCCCTTCCTGCTCGAACATGACGTCGATCAGGCTGGTCGAGTAATTGAAGCCATCCAGAACTTTCCAGTTCACAGACGTCACGGTCGCCAGATCACGCGGCAACCACTTCGGGACTGGCAGATGAGGACCGGCCGGGAACACAAGGGAACGGGCAGCGGCCTTGAATCGAGTTGGGAGATCGGTAACCGGCGGTGCGTAAATGAACGTGCGGTGCAACAACTCATAGCCGTTGGTCGCCATGTTCAAATGACCACCAGCCGAACGAACGGCATCGAACCCTTGGCCAACGAGCACCTTGGCCAGATTCTTACCACGGGTACCTCGTCCGCGCCTGGAAGCACGCGCCACTTCAGCGTACTTGAATGGGTGCAAGTACCATTTCACATGCGGGACCTCGTCGCCGGCAGACTCCTTCACCTGGGACATCACGTCCTCGAACATGTTGAATTTGGCGAGCGAACTTTCATTTGCGGGCTTAGCAATCCGCCCAAGAACGTCCTTCAAAAGCTCAAGGTGATTGGTAACGACCAACTGGTCTTCGATGACCGTCAAATATACGTGTGGTTCCTTTGCGGCACCGCGTTTCTTCTTCAACTTGTAGCCGGTGACTTCCGCCCCGCCAATTCTGAGCGGTGACTGCGGTGTCGCCCCACGCGCCTTCATATTGGTTGCGACGGTCTGGCGTACCTTTTGAACCTGCTGCTCTTTTCCAGTCACATCCAGCAACAGCATCACAGCATGGTCATTCTTATCGTTGTTTGGTTGCACCCGAGCGATACATGCCTCGCCCGCGTAGACGCCCTCTAGGTCACTCCATTTCAGACCAAGCTGGACGTTCGTCTTCCCGAACCGCTCCTTTAGTTGCCGCCCAAAGTCGTCGGCAAATGGCTTCATCACAGGATCTTGGGCAAGCTGTCCCAGTTGAGTCTTATCGAAACTAGCTCGGAACGCGTCCATGTCAGGAAACGACACGTACATGCAGGTCGTGTTGGGAAGGATGTCGGCAGCAGGTTTCACAGCCAACGAGACTCCGCAGGAGCAGACCAACCAGCACAGAGCTAGACGGAAAAAGAGCCGAATCGATCCAACGATGCCATTTTGTCGCACCACGAGGTCTCCTTTCGCCAACACGTATCCGTGTCGCGATGTCAAACCGGGAAATCTGTATAGGCCGGAACATAGCTGCTTCGGCGCCCATCTTCTAGCGACATTTGCGTTTTGCCACAAGACAAGGTCAAAACCGCCTTCAGAAGCGTGATGCCGTGGTTTTGGCGAGAATTCGCCACTGTTTTTGCTTACCAGGCCCGTGGACAACCTGAACGATTCACTGACAATCGGTGGTTTCCCGGAGCTATCAGCGAAAGACCAGACCCCATGGAACTTTCCCCATTAACTGCCGTCTCTCCGATCGATGGTCGCTATGCCGGCAAAACTAGCGAATTGCGAGACGTCTTCAGCGAGTTCGGCTTGATCAAGCGTCGCGTTGAAGTCGAGGTTCGCTGGCTGCAAAAGCTTGCACACTGCGATCAAATCGTCGAAGTGCCAGCACTCAGTGAGGAAGCCAACGGAAAGCTGAACGCGTTGGTCGATGGCTTCTCAGTCGAGCATGCTTTGCGGGTTAAAGAAATCGAGGCGACAACAAATCACGACGTCAAGGCAGTCGAATACCTGATTAAAGAGCAAGTCAGCGACAACGACGAGTTGAATCGGATCAAGGAATTCGTGCATTTCGCTTGTACTTCCGAAGACATCAACAACCTGGCCCACGCTCTTATGTTGCGTGACGGGCGAAGGTTTCTACTTGGCCAGATGGACCAAGTTGCAACTGCGATCGAGAAGCTTGCGGTCGAGCACGCTGCATTGCCCATGCTCTCTCGAACACACGGGCAAACAGCGTCCCCAACAACCGTCGGAAAAGAGATGCGAAATGTCGCCCATCGCTTGCGTCGACAGCTCGCGGAAGTTCAGCGGGTCGAATTGACGGGAAAAATCAACGGAGCAGTTGGCAACTTCAACGCACACCTGTCCGCGTACCCCGATGCCGATTGGCCGGCGATATCACAGTCATTCGTTGAGCGGTTTGATCTAAGCTGGAACCCACGTACCACTCAAATCGAACCGCACGATTACGTGGCCGAACTGTTCGACGCCATCAAACGATTCAACGTCGTTCTGGTTGATTTCGACCGCGACGTATGGGGCTACATTTCGCTGGGCTACTTCAAGCAAAAGACCATTGCCGGAGAAGTTGGCTCATCCACAATGCCTCATAAGGTCAATCCAATTGACTTCGAAAATTCCGAGGGCAATCTAGGTCTCGCCAACGCAGTATTCGGCCACATGGCGGACAAACTGCCGGTTTCACGGTGGCAACGCGACCTGACGGATTCGACCGTGCTGCGAAACATGGGGGTGGGGTTTGGCTACAGCTCTATCGCGTATGCTTCTACTTTAAAAGGCATCGGTAAACTTGAAGTCAACGAACAGCGGCTAGCCGAAGACCTCAATAATTCGTGGGAAGTCCTCGCCGAGCCAATCCAAACGGTCATGCGTCGCTACGCAATCCCCGAACCTTACGAGAAGCTAAAAGCACTGACACGCGGTCAAAAGATAACGGCGGAAGTGATTCGGGAATTCGTCGAAACGCTGGATGTTCCGGAAGAAGCCAAGGAAGCCATGCGAAATTTGACGCCCAGCTCTTATACTGGAAATGCAGCCGAACAAGCTCGAGAGAGCTAGGTGCCGCTGCGTTCTCCCAATTCGATAACCATGCTCCATGAGGGTAGCACATGACCACGACTCTATTCGCACATGCAGGTCACGGCGTAACGTCCGGCAACTCACTGATCCATCACCTCTCCGAACCAGTGCACGCCGCTTTCTTGTTGGCTGCGATTGCCGTCGTTGTGGGCGTCAATTGGTACGTACGAAGAACACTGACCAGCATGAAAGCTCGAAACCACAGTTTCGCCAAGCACTAAGTGAGCGTTTCGAGCAAGCGTTGCTGCTGCAACTTCGTCTGCGATGACACCCCGTGCCTGGCCACGACCCCGTTGGCTGGCCGCATTGCACTCGTCCAATTGCTTCTTAAAGTCGCGTCGATTCGTTGCATAAATGCGTAATCGGAGACTACGCCTGCAACTTGAACTAGTGAAGTGGTATGACGGAGCAACAACCACCGGATCTAATGACACCGGCCCAATTCCTGAAGGGCGTTGGGCCTGATCGCGCGGAACGGCTTGCCAAGCTTGGTCTAAATAACGCGCGTGACATTGTCTTCTTCTTCCCTCGCGATTACCTGGACCTAACCTCTCTGGCCAATGTCCGCGACTTGGAGGAAGGCCCGACGTACCGTCTAGTCGGTACGGTTGAGGAAATCGACCTTCGCAACTTGGGGCCAGGTCGCAGCATGCTGGGAGTGCTGATCAAACAGGGTAACGAGTACATCCGTGCCGTTTGGTTCAATCAACCCTTTATTGCAAAGCGACTGCAGAGCGGTCAGCGAGTCGTATTGACCGGTACTGCCAAGACCACAGGCTTTCGTTGGGAAATGCACCATCCCAAAATCGAAAACCTGCAGAGTGACGAAGAGCCAGAGTCAGGCCTACAGCCGATCTATCCTCTGACCGACGGCATTAAACAATACCAGATGCAAAGGCTGGTCGCAGAAGCCGTTGACGTTCATGCCGATCTCGTCGACGAAGCTTTCCCGCCTCACCTTCTGGAGCGGTTCGAACTGCTGCCGATCGCCGACGCGTTGCGACTTATTCATCGTCCTCGCAGCGCCGAAGATCTTCAACAAAGCAGATTTCGATTCGCTTACCAAGAGTTATTCACGATGCAGTTGGCACTGGCCATGCGAAATGCTTCGGTCACTCAATCGATGTGCCCTGCCCTGCCCTGCGATGGAAAGATCGACGCAAGAATCAAACGACTACTGCCCTTTGAATTGACCGCTGGGCAACAAACCGTGATTCGCGAAATCACGGATGACATGGCGCGGGATCGTCCCATGAACCGCATGCTGCAAGGCGACGTCGGCAGTGGAAAAACGATGGTCGCCGCATACGCCATGCTGGTTGCCATCGCCAACCAGCATCAGACCGTCATCATGGCCCCGACTGAAATTCTTGCTCGGCAGCATGTCGCCACGATGCGCGGGCTGTTGGCCAACTCGCACGTCAACATTGGCTTCCTTTCCGGTAGCCTCGGGGCAGCCGAACGACGCGAGACGCTGCGTCAAATTAAAAGCGGCGACATCAACCTGATTATTGGAACGCAGGCAGTCGTACAAAAGTCGGTTGAATTCCACCGCCTTGGTCTAGCCGTTGTTGATGAAGGCCATCGTTTTGGCGTCAAGCAACGAGCTCGTCTGCGACAGGGGGATTTGGAGCCACATTACTTAGTAATGACGGCCACCCCAATCCCTCGCTCGGTGTCGATGACACTGTTTGGTGACCTAGATGTTTCGACGCTTCGCGAACTTCCCGCCGGACGACAGCCAGTTCATTCCTACGTTGGAACGGAAGAGAAAAGAAGCCAGTGGTGGGACTTCATTCGAAAAAAAGTCCTCGAAGGTCGCCAAGCCTACGTCATCGCTCCGCTCGTGGATGAACAAGAAAATGGCGACGTCAGTAGCGTCGAACAACTATACGAAAGGCTGTGCTGCGAAGAGCTGGACGAATTCCGTGTAGACTTGCTTCATGGTCGCATGTCGTCAGACGAAAAACTGGAAGCGATGCGTCGTTTTCGAACGAACGAAACGCAGGTCCTCGTCGCGACCTCATTGGTCGAAGTTGGCGTCGACGTCCCCAACGCCAGTGTCATGACGATCGAAAACGCCGAACGGTTTGGACTCGCTCAACTCCATCAGCTACGAGGTCGCGTCGGTCGCGGCAAATACCCGGGGTTCGTTTGTGTTTACTCACCATCGGAAACAACCGACGCGAGGCAACGCTTGGAAGCTTTTGCGAGCACGACAGACGGTTTCGAATTGGCGGAACTCGATTTTCGCATCCGAGGCCCTGGGGATCTATTCAGTACCAAACAACATGGACTACCTAGACTTCGCGTGGCCAACCTGCAAAGCGACCAGGAGATTCTGACGCAGGCTCGTGAAGACGCGCGTTGGCTTCTCACCGAGTCCCCCGAACTGGATGAAGAGTCGCTTCAAGAATTACGTCGACGCGTGATGATGCGGTACGGCAAATCATTGCAATTTGGCGATGTAGGCTAGCCAGCAAAACGCCCACAACTAGTGGGCCTGGTGCGCACGTCTTGCACAATTCCATACTGGCCCTTGTTGCTGGTACATTCGTCCCGCCGGTACAATTTTGAGCGGACGGCACGTCCTGCTGTCCCAATCGAGTCAATCACGAAGTCGGATTCATTCGCTACCGTGCCGGGGAGAGTCATAATGTTCGTCCCATCGCAACGTTGTCGCACGCCCAGACGCTATGGGTTCACGACAGACCGACACACCTGTCGGCGTCGCCTTCCGCAGGGTTTCACGCTTGTCGAACTGTTAGTCGTGATCGCAATCATTGCGATGTTGGTCACGCTGTTGCTTCCCGCGGTTCAAGCCGCTCGTGAGGCAGCACGACGTTCCCAGTGCACCAACAGCCAGCGACAGATTGCCCTTGGATTGCTCAATTACGAATCGGCAAACCAACACTTCCCACACGGGAACTACAATTACATCGACTCTACCGGCTCAACGCCCGAACCCTACAACGGACAGCAAGACCGTCGATGCTGGTTCCATGATGTGTTGCCCTACATCGAAGAGGGTTCACTTTACGATCGATTCGACGAACACATGTCCGCACCTCGGGCGAGTGCTCTAGGTTTCCCTCAACTAGGCACGGTCGTACCGACCTTTAGTTGTGCGTCGGATCCACTGAATCCAAAGCTGCATACGTTCTGGGGTGGTTTGAATGGTCTGCCGACGCAAGGCTTCTCTGGTAACTACGTTGGCAACTCCGGCAACGACTACTTTAATCCGACGCACATCAACGAAGAAAAGGTGAGCCCATCGATATCCAGTTCGAAGCTTAACGGGATGCTGTTCGCGGTATCCAAAGTGCGTGTGGCTCAAATAACCGACGGCACGTCCAAGACAGCTTTGATTAGCGAGATCATCCTTACCCCGGACACGAACGCGCACGACATTCGCGGACGCTACTACAACCCAGCACACGGTGGAGTTCTGTTTAGCACTCGGATTCCGCCGAACACTGCGGTCCCCGATCGTTTCAACTGGTGTGCCAAGAGCCCTTTGCCGGAGACACCGTGCGTTTGGTCAGGCGAGAACATGTTTTTGTCGCCTAGAAGCTACCACCCAGGCGGCGTCAACGTTGCCAACGTGGATGGTTCCGTGCGATTCGTTTCCAACGGCGCGAACGCGGCCGCATTCAAAGCAGTGGGCAGCCGAAACGGTGAAGAAGTAATCAGCCTGGACCAATAGGAACGGGACACGTGTCCACTCATCAGATCGATCCCCATCGGCAAATATCAGGTTCTATGGTTCCACAACTGAAAACACTGCTTCACATTGCCCTTCTGATTGCCGGTTGCGTGACCAGCATCGGGCTGACTGGCTGCAGCGGCGACGGCAAGTACCCGGTCAGCGGCAAAATCACGTGGGATGGCGAGCCAATTCCCGCCGACCAAAACGGACACATCATGTTCACTCCGCTCGATCCCGCTCTGGGGCCCGATGCAGGAACGATCGGCCCAGATGGCACGTACGAACTCCGTGCGACGCCCGGTGAGAAAAAAGTGGAAATCCTCATCTCCCGCCCAAAGGGAAAGGTCGTCGAAGCAATGGGCATGTCCGCAGAGGAAATGTACATCCCCCGGAAATACAACGAGGAGACCGAGCTGACGGCGACAGTCGAAACGAAACAAAACACTTTCGATTTCGATTTGGTTCCTTGATCCAACTTGCGAAGCCTCGCGAAGTGTATCGCCTACACCTATAATCCGGGCTCATACACTTCCGGAGAATCGTTGTGGCGACCGAAACCAAATCTACACTTGGCGTTAATGCGATTGACCATGTCACGCTGGTCGTGGCGGACCTAGATAAAAGTCGACAGTTCTACGCTGGGCTGCTAGGCATGGAAGAAAAGCCTCGGCCCGACTTTGGTTTTCCTGGTCTATGGTTCGAAGCTGGATCGACCCAAATCCATCTGAATATTGAGAGCAGCGATGCGGGGACCGCCGGACTTCGCTACAACGCAGAAAAGATAACGCGTGCTCTTCATGTCGCCTTTCAAGTCGACGACGCAACGGAGGCAGCTGAAATGCTAAAGTC
>CAYQMZ010000106.1:0-5268 GCA_964418725.1 uncultured Pirellulaceae bacterium | reverse complement strand
GTCCCGAGGCGTGGAAATCATCGCTGGACCAAGAAATCGCCCTGACGGGGCCGTCCAACTTTACATCCTGGATCCTGACGGACACCAGATCGAGATCACGTCGCCGCCTCCGGCTGCCTAGTCCCGCCTTTCAAGTCGGCTGTTGTTCATCTGCCGATCGCGCGAATGCGTGGCAAATTCGGAAACCAGATGAACACGCTCTAACCGTTGTTGCTGAATGATACTTGTCGCTAGTTGTGCGTTCGGTCTTGAGGCTGTAGTTGCCCGAGAACTGCAAGCCCTTGAGTTCCAAACAAAGATCTCTGGCCCAGGGCAAGTGCAATTCGAGGGCGACTGGATGGCGGTCGCGAAATGCAATCTCTGGTTGCGATGCGCCGATCGGGTCTCTGTCCAGATCGCTGAGTTCGACTGCGAGGACTTCGACGCGTTGTTTGAAACAACGAAGTCGCAAGACTGGATGCAATGGCTTGCGCCCGATGCGCAAGTGCATGTCACTGGGGGCTCCGTTAAATCAAAGCTGACCAGCGTGCCCGCAATTCAGCGCACGGTGAAGAAGGCTATCGTCGATTCGATGCTCACCAAGCTCGGCGGTGAAACACTCCCGGAGTCTGGGCATCGATACCGCTTGCACATTGCAATACGAGACGACGTGGCCCGACTGAGCCTCGACACAACCGGACCAAGCCTGCACAAACGCGGCTATCGTGAGATATCCACCAAAGCTCCGCTGAAAGAAACGATGGCTTCGGCACTCGTTCAGCTAAGTTTTTGGAAACCAGGACGACCGTTACTCGACCCGTTTTGCGGAGGAGGAACGATCCTGATCGAGGCAGCTATGATTGGACGCAACATTGCTCCCGGTCTTCAACGCGAGTTTGCTAGTGAAGTGTGGCCGCAAATCCCAGGCGACGTTTGGAACGAACAGCGTGAACAAGCGAGAGCCAGCCAACTGGACGCCTTGCCCGTCCGCATCGCGGGAACAGACATCCACAGCGGCGCGCTATCACTCGCCCGACTGAACGCAGAAACCGCGGGAGTCGCCGCCGACATTCATTTTCAACAGCGCCCGTTCCAAGAATTGCAGTCCAGTCAAAAATTTGGCTGCGTCGTAACCAACCCGCCGTACGGCGACCGTCTTGACCCAGTCGAGATCAATCAGCTGTACGAATCCATGCCCGGTGTTTTGAAGAGACTGCCAACCTGGTCACACTTCATCCTGACGGCGTATCCACAGTTCGAAAAGAGACTTGGAAAACAAGCATCACGTAGACGCAAACTGTACAACGGACGTATCGAATGCACGTACTACCAGTTCCACGGGCCGAGGCCAAATGCGAAACGAGCCGCTGACTCACCAGCCACTGACTCACCAGCCACTGATGCATCGGAGGCCAACGCCCCAGTGGCAACTGTCGCGGACGATTCGATCCCATCCGTCCCCAACTCAGATTCAACAGAGAATAGCGACGCCCAACGCCCGGCGACTCCCAAACGCCGCGAACGCATCGCGCCGGTCTTCGGGAGCATTAACGCCAAAGACAGAGAGCAAGCAGACATCTTCGCAACCCGATTGCGAAAGCGAGCCCGACATCTTCGCCGCTGGCCAACCCGTCGTGGCATCACCTGTTACCGACTGTACGAGCGAGACATCCCAGAGATCCCGCTGGTTGTTGATCGATACGAGAATAATTTGCACATCCTGGAGTTCGAGCGACCGCACGACCGCGACCTTGCCCGGCATGAAAGCTGGTTGGAATTGATGGCCGAGACCGCCGGCAAGGCGTTGGAAATCCCACCGTCCAATGTATTCATGAAGACACGTGCTCGGCAAAAGGGACTGCAGCAACACGAGAAGCTCAACAACCTGGGCCAAGAAAGCACCGTCCACGAAGCTGGTCTCAAATTCCTCGTCAACCTGACGGACTATACCGACACCGGCCTATTCCTTGATCACCGAGCCGCGAGGTCGATGATCCGCGACATAAGCGAAGGTAAACGCGTCCTGAACTTGTTCGCATACACGGGCGCCTTCTCGGTCTACGCCGCTGCGGGCGGAGCGGCAGAAGTGACGACCGTCGATTGGTCGAGCACCTACATGGACTGGGCGGAACGCAACTTTGCCGCGAACGAAATCAGTGGCCCACAGTATCGCTTCATTCGCCAAGACACTCGGCAATACGTGGCCAAACTCGAAGAACACGACGAGTTCGATATCGTCGTTTGCGACCCACCGACGTTTTCCAACAGCAAACGCACAGACGATGTTTGGGATGTGCAAAAGGACCACGCCAAACTGCTGAACAAACTACTACTTCATCTTTCGGCCGACGGCACAATCCTTTTTTCGTCTAACTTTCGGCGACTGAAACTCGACGAAGCGGCGATCACCAACGCCAGCATTCAAGAAATCACCAAGCGCACCTTGCCAGAAGACTTCCGCAACCAGCGCATTCACCGAAGCTGGTTCATCCGACACGCGAACTAAGACGCCTCAGCAACACCTCCATCAATCGTTGCAAGAATTGGCACCGGCGTGTTTGTTAGCTCCGGGTTTTGCGAGCATCGCGATCGATTCTTTTACCGCATCCATATCTCGATCGCTGTGAATAATGCGGATCGCATGTACTTTGCTCGCTTGATCGACGACAAGCAACGTGGGTCCTTCTTGCGGAAAGTAGCTGCTTACAAACTCACGAAACACTTTTCCGTCGTCGCAAATGGCGATCGGGAATCTGATGTCTTCACGGAGCGAATGCTGTCGCCACATCGCCTGCTCGTCCATCTTAGCTACCTTGCGTGTCCCTCGCTTGATCATTCTTGGGCGCTTTTCGTCGGCATCCCAAATGCAGTTCATGTAAGTTGCCAGCCCAATAACAACAAGCTGATCACCGAATTGCTCCTTCCAGTTGTTGAGCTTTTCCACCAAGCTCAGCACCGAATCGTCGTGGGGATAAAGGAAGACACTGAGAACAATTTTGTTCGCATGATCGGCATCAGTGATTGGATCACCGTTGACCCAAGCATCGACCGGACCAACCGGCAAAACGTCTGTACCGATATGTTTCGCGAGTTCAGGGAGCAGCGAGTACTGTATTTGAAATGATCGTTCTGCGTCGGCTATCCGTCGCTTTGCTAATCCCAGCTGGTGCCTCGGGGACGCACGGTTTGCGACCACTTCCGCGGCGTCGCCTCTGTTTTTCGCTCGCTCGTAAATCTCTTTGTGTCGACGCTTATTTGCTTCCGGATCGTCTGGCGGCAACGACTTCTCCAAGTACTCCACCACCTGTTTCGCCGTTAACAACAGAACTGCCACTTCAGCCACCCCCTGAAACGTAGCAACCTGGATTTCCTTCTGTGCGCGGTAACCAAACGAGTGGATCGCATAAACGTCTGTGGGATCTTTTTTGATCCGATTCGCCCAGTCGTCAAGCGGAACACCAACCCCGTCTCGCATCTCTCGCATGACCGCGAGACGGTCTTCGGCAAATTTGACGGCCGCTTTGGCTGCTGGCGTGGAAACAGTCAACTGCTGCAAGAACTTGTCGAGCTCGTGAACGCTGACCGACATTTTCTCAGCACTCTTCACTTCCCACGCTCGAAAATCGGTTGGATCCTTTTCAAACTGTCGCCTGAGCTCGTCCAATTGCGCGTTGACGTCAGCGGAATGGCTTTCAGCTTTCTTTCGAATAGCAAAGGCATCGTTCGGATTCTGTTTGATTCGAGTATCAAGCGGGACGTCGGCTTTGGGATCTGCGCCGACCGGAAAATCCGGACCGTAGTACTTTAGATTGACCTGATCATGCCTTGATAGTTCCTTAGCCTGCTCGTCGGCAAATGCCTTTGCAATTCCGACTATGGCTAGCGCGAGCACAACGATAAGAAACGAGTTCGTCGAACGCATCTTGAAACCCCGTTCAGTGTTTGAGTGCATATTTTACCTATGCAAGACCATCGATCGAAATAAACACGGTGCGATCCGCAGGCTAGTCGGCAGTAGGTAAGGCCAGTATGGCAACGCGTCCGTTTGCACCAGCCAGCCAGACTTCCGTGATCTTCTGGTTACCGTCAATTCGCGAATCGCGAGTCATCGTATAGAACGACTCCGTGGTCAACTGTTTCCAGGTCAAACCGCCGTTCCGCGTGATCGCGATTCCCGTACGTCCACAAGTTACAAAACGTTCGCCACCAAGCGTCAAGACACATGACTTGTGCGGCATCGAGACCTGCGGGACAGTCCAGGACTTCCCGTGATTTCTAGTCACAGCCACGTTACCTGCGGCCAAATCTGGCTTCAGATAATCGCCACCGACCGCGATTCCAATCGCCTTGGAAAAGACGCAAGAAAACGCACCAGCACTCTTGGTGCCATGGCGAAGTCCGAGCGGCTGACCAGTCCATTCTTCGGCCTTTGCTGGTCGGTAGTAGAAACGTGATTGACTGCCGCCCGTGACGATCCCAATGCCTTGCGAAGCGTCCACGACGATCCCAGATCCACTCGCCGCGAAGCCATATTCGTCCGACGCGACTTTTGGTCCTGGCACGCGTTTCCAATTCCGTCCACCATCAGTGGTGACAAACACGGTTAACTGTTCATCAATAGGGTCCCCAACGAGTGCCCCAAAACCGGATTCGGTAAAAGCCATGCCATTGAAGAAGCCTTTCGCGTCTGGGTTCTCAAGGACGCACCTCCATGTCTTCCCACCATCCTGCGTCAACACGATCCGCGAATCGTTCCCCACACCAGCACTCATCGCGAGCACCCCAGCCGTGGTCGGTTCGATATCTCGGAAGTCGGAGGTCGCGGGAACGTCAGGCTTCAGCTCAAGCCAAGTTTGGCCAGCATCAACACTCTTAAAAAGTGACGCTTTGGATCCGCCAACCCAGACGCCACCGCGCGGGTCAACGGCAATGCCTCTGAAGGCAAGAGGCTGTTCGTCAGTTGATTGTTCGACCGACCGCATCTTGAGCTCGAATGCCTGAGCGGCATGACAAGCGGCCATCAAACACGAACAAAGGGACACCCAAAACACCAACCACTGCCATGCTCTTTGATTCACAGCTCATCCCTCATAAAAGACTCACGCGGCATCCGGAAAACCACGCGATTCTAACGGGTAGATCGGTATTCTTCACGGCACTTATTCGGATCCGTACGGGAGTAGAGGAATCTCGGCAATGCTGGTTCGATCCACCCAGAGCTCGGTCTTTGTAGGGATTTCCATCGAAGCTCGCACTGATGCATCGAGCCAAATTCCGGTTCGCATCGTT
>CAYQMZ010000105.1:689-13482 GCA_964418725.1 uncultured Pirellulaceae bacterium | reverse complement strand
ACATAGACGGAAGCGGAGTGGTTGATTTCGCCGACTTTTTGCTGCTGTCTGCTGCATTTGGCTCAGTAGGCTAGTTGGCGAGATCAATAAAAGATCCGAATTCTGGGTAAGCTTTTCCATTCTCCAAGCGACTAGTTAACAGTTGATCATTGATCATGGAATTGGAGATAGATGTCATGAGCCAGCCGATCGTCGCACACTCAACACCGGGCTCCCTTCTTTTTGCCAACACTTTTCTAGTTCTCGGCTTGGCACTTGGCTGTTCGGGAAGACTGGAAACTCCAACGCCGACCGCCGAAGCCGCAGTCGCTTCGAAGCCAATGGGCAAGATGATGCCCATGCCCGCGAATCCGGCGGACATCGTGTTCAAAGATGATGTTCAGTCCAACATTGACTTTGCCGAAGCCATCAAGGACGTGTCATTCCTAGACATCGATGGTAACCGCGTTGAGCTGAACTCCTACCTCGGCAAGAAGAATGTCGTTTTGGTCTTCACGGAAGGGTTCAGCGGTATGCTCTGCCCGTTCTGCAAAACACAGACTTCGCGTTTGGTCGCGAATTATGAAAAATTCCGAGAACGAGACACCGAAGTCTTGGTCGTCTACCCGGGCGCAAAAGATCATTTAGACGAGTTCGTCGAAGCTGCCAAGAAAACAGAAAAAACCGAGGTAGACGCCGTTCCGTTCCCTTTAGTGCTCGACGAAGACCTGAATGCTGTTGGCCATTTCAACATCGCGTCCAACCTGGCACACCCGTCGACGTTCATCATTAGCAAACAAGGGAACGTTCAGTTGGCCTACGTCGGCGAAGACATGACAGCCGATCGACCATCGATCGCGGCCATGCTTGCCATAATCGATCAGTCGCAGTGATTTGAACCGACAGAACCTATGGCGATGGCGGGAGCTAAATCCATGGACCTACGACCTTCGGAAGGCCAGGAATCGGTCCGATACGATTTGGGAGACGGCGTCGGTCCAAAGGAACTGCCAGTCATTTCGGACGCGTTCCTCGCAGCAGCCGTTCAGCACGATTTCATCCGTCCGATTGAAATAGATCGCATCCAGTCGTACGCCAAATCTAAGGATATCCACCCATCGGATGCAGCGTTGAGTCTCGCCGTATTGGCTACGAGCGAAGTCGACGCCATTAAGATGCTGCTAAAACCCCGCAACCTACTATCTGGTTATGAGCTGACGCACTTGGTGGGATACGGTGCTGGGGGAATGGTGTTCGCTGCTGAACAACTCGCGCTGGGTAGAAGCGTTGCGGTCAAGACAATCAGCCCTAGCGTCAAGATCAGCAACAGCGTAGCGCGATTGCAGCGAGAAGCGCTGTCCATTGCTCGGCTGAAGCACCCAAACATCGTATCGGTCTACGATAGCGGTTTCGCCAACGGTCGCTTTTGCATCGCAATGGAACTGGTCGAAGGCGGCAGTCTTGCTGATCGCCTGACAGACCGCGGTCCGCTATCCGAACAAGCGACTTGGCTGATAGCTCGGCAGATCGCTGCCGCTTTGCAGCACGCCAACGAGGAAGGCATCATTCATCGCGACATCAAGCCAGGCAACATTTTGCTCAGCGATCCACCCGCCGGCATTCAACTGCCTAGCGGCGTGCCGTTTGTGAAAGTTGCCGACTTTGGATTGGCACTGGAACACGAAAACGCTGACACCCAACTCACTGCTACGGGAACCGGACTTGGAACTCCCGCCTACGTCGCTCCCGAACAAATCGATGACTCGCACGTCGATCTCCGGGCAGACGTCTACGCAATTGGCGCCACAGTATTTCACATGCTTACCGGCTCGGAACCTTACGCACACACGTCTCCCGCTCAAATCATCAGTCAGAAACTAGTCGGCGACGATTCTTGGCGTGACAAGATTTCGGAGGGATTCACGCCAGAGACTCGGCAACTATTTCACGATCTCACTTCAGCGAATGCCGATCGTCGAATCAGCAACTACGAAGAATTGATTGATCGCATCGACGAAGCTCTGTTATTCGCGTCCACCACAACGCCAGACATCGTCTCGACAGATCTCGGCGAGATCCCGAGCAGCTCACAAGACACGCACGCAATCACGCGCACCTTCGCACGCCTCAAGAAGCCACGACCGAACAAAAAGCGAACTTGGGTTTGGGCAGCAAGTGCCGTCGCCATCCTTCTCGGGATAAGCTTCGGCGTTCGCAACTGGGTTCAGACCTCCCCGACGTCGAAAGTGGCCATGGTCGCCGTTTCGGAGTGGAAACCGGCTGGCTTGCCCACGCCGCTCTTTAACGGACAAAGTGTCCCGCGGTTTGGGAAGACTGGGTTCTGGCAGCCGACCGTGGCAGCAGACGGAAGTCGAGTCCTTACCGGTCATGCACCGTCACGGCTCGATCTGCCCATTGCGATTCAAGACACCGAGCACTCACGACTACGACTTGCGATCAACTTGAAATCTGACGACCAAGTCCTGCTCTCAACATCTAGAGAGGGACAACCGTTTGACTTTCTCCAACTCACCAGTTCAGAAGCGATTCACTTAAGGCCAGATCAGGAGGATACCAAAATCGAGTTTCCCGAGCGGCAGGCCGAAGTATCCTTTCAACGGCTGGAGCTCTATCGCTTCGAATCGAAATTGGCAATCGTCCTAAACGGAAAGCGGCTTCCCGATCTGTACTTTGACGGCACGTCTCAAATCACTCTTCGATGTGTCAGCGGCAAACCCGAATTCGCCGACATCGACTTGGGGCGAATGCAGACGCTGACGGGTGCTTAGAACCGAGTTCCTGCACGTCATCGAAGTACGTTTGCGAGCTGCCGGTGATCCAGCGATCACCGGACACTCTTCGAATGTTGGTAGACCAACTGCGCCGCCTGGCGACGAGTTAGAGATGAATCCGAGCCAACTGATTCCGACAAGACTTTGCCGAGCAAACCGCCTATCAGTTTCGCTGCCTTCGCCGGGCTTACTTCTTGCTCAGGGTTTGCAAATACGGAAGTCCGCCCGGATTCCTTGCGGATTTCATAATCAAAGAATGGCGTATGCGATTGCGTCGAGTAGTCATACAACGTCTCGATGTATTTGAAGGCAGCTTGAGCACGCGGCACGTCGCGGAAGTGGGACGCGGTAATGCTTAGTGGGATGTGAAGGCCTTTCACTGCCATCCTAGCGAACTCGCCCAGCGTGATTGGATCATCGGGGCGGAAGCGATACGCGTCCTTATTCAGGTCGGTCAGCCCCATTGCAGGCCTGTCGGGCTGAAATTTCTGACGGTCGCTCAAGTCTATCGCGCCCCTAACGCTCAATGCTTGTATGGCTTTGAACCCTTGGTCATCGCCTGGCACGTCGGTATAGAAGAACAAAACGCATCGCTGGTTCAAGAGCTCGTCCTGGATCCGATCCACAGGTACATCACACAGATCTAAGTCGGCTTCAATTGCCAAGCCCGCAGCAACGCCCGCAGCTTGTCCTAGCGATGACCAGACGGGCTCCATCCGAACCGTGCACATAGCGACATGCGTGCTGGAGATGCCGACAGGAAACAAAATGCCGCGATGCTCTTGAGGTACCATCACAGCGTACGGAATCTGATAGGGCCCCGTCACATCGAACAGGTGCAACGTGCCCTCGGCCGCTCCCGTACCGGATACGGGTTCCTTCCTGTCGGTGGGACCCTGGACATTGTGTGCATCAATTCCGTACACCCCAATAGCCACGGAGTCCGCGTTCAGTGGCCCTCGCAATCCGTCACCGCGAAGGTCTTTATGAACGTCACTTTCCGTCAGCGTATATCGCCCTCTAATGCGACGCCCTTGTCGCACGTACAGTCGATACGGGAGGTTGTTGTTATCAACAAATTCATCGTCCGGCAGACCGATGTTTGGCGAGCCGCCCTCATTCTGAATGTAGTAAAGCCATCCGAGATCGTAGTTGCGATAGACCTTCTCGATCTCAGCACGCTGCTCCCAATCCGCCAACACCCAACGCGTTCCGTGGCCTGTTAGGTCACCGCCCCAACTGATTCCTAACAGGTCAAACTTTCGATTGGGAATGATTGGTTTTTCATTGCGATTCCAACGATATCTCGATGCGTCATAGTTTGGCGGCGGCTCTTTCAAGCGATACGGATGATCGGCTCGACCATAGTCTTTTCCAGTTAACCGATACGTAAAAGCTTGCGACCGATGATCCGCTTGCCCGGTGCTATCCGGCAAGACAGTCGCTCTCAACGCCCCCGGTACACCGCGAAAAAAATTGGTATAGATGCGCCCCGCGTGTGGTTCTTCTTCTGAACGAGCTTCTCGTCCAATGCGGAAGGGCACTTTGGCGTAAGCAGCCAAGTCAGCCTCGTACGTCGCATCGATGATCACCTTTCCGGTGTAAGTCTGCTTCGCACCCAGCTTCCCTTGGTTATCACGTGTCCGCGTAACCACACCCGTGACGCGGCGACCGATCATCGTCACGTCTACGGCCACCTCATTGAAGCGCGTCGCGATGGTGTCTAGCTCCGCAACCATTTCGGCAAAGATTCTTGCCGCGGTATGCGGTTCCCACGCTCTGCCTTCCGCCACGTTCCAGGGATAACGCGCATCTCTTGTCGTATGTGCTTTTACAAGCGGATCATCTGCGAGCACCGTGCGATGATAGGTTCGGACTCGTTGCCGAAACTCCTCAATGACTCCGCTATTCGATTCGACGTGAAGGTCATCCAGTCGTATCACTCCTGAAGAGAGCACTCCACCAAGCACCGGGGACTGCTCGACAATGATCACGCGCTTTCCTAACCGTCCAGCCGCGATGGCAGCAGCGACTCCGGCTGGCGTGCCTCCTATCACGACCACGTCGTAATCGTTCGGCGGTTGCTTGGCCGACGTCGATTCGGAGTCAGCGACTCCTAAGCTGTTGAAGCAAGTCAACAACACAAGGGCGATCAGCACAAAAGCTGCGGGTGAAGAGGAACCGGTCCTTGTAGTTGCGGGCTGTAACTTTTCGGTTTGTTCGGATCCAGACATCGTGGCTCTTAGGGAAGAGTAACGGCGGGGCCCAGCAGGCGTCCGTAGAGCCAACTGTTCGGCTGCCGAGACTCTAACGAATGTCGAACAAACTTGCGATCTTCAAACCACGTAGTGTGCTGAGTCGTTCTCCCAAAAGTAGGGCCCGGTTCCTACCGGCCTTTGTGCGGTCCGGCTCCTGTTTTGTCCGATGGGACCGGACCTACGAATCAAACGAATTATTGACTCAGCACACTAGAGGCTAGATAGTTTCACGTCGTCGAACGAAGCGGAACCCGTAGCGCCGAACATGCCGATCCGCACGATCGCTTCTTTCGCACGCGGCGGAACGCGGATCGTCTTTTCGTTGGGATGCCAATCGACAGTGCCTCGCCATGGCCCCAACCAGTTCTTGCCAACTTCTTTTCGCTGCGAATCGTAGAACGAAATCACGATCATCGGCATACCACCATCTCGCGTTGGCCGAATCTTGTGGGCCCGCACGTTGGCAGAGAATTGCAGTCGGCTGACGCTTTTGCCATCCACAGCCAGCCCTTGCAGCAGATGACTGCCGCGACCCGCGTCTCGATTCGTAAACTGTACGTAACGGCCCGACGGTTGCGCTCGTGCGCGAGGGTTCGCCGGGGTGTCAGACGCGTTCAAGATCTTCATCTGACGGGCGTAGTACCAACCAGGCACGATCGTTGGTGCGTCGGGGTTACTCGAGAGATCTTCCGCCGTTCGCTCCGGTGCCTTGTCTTCGAAATCTCCGTTGAGCAATACGGGGCGTGATGCATCCGGCTTGATATCGCGATCATCCTCAGCCGCTCCCGTCATGGGCACGAACAGCGTCGGCCGCAGCGCCTCCTTAATCAGCTTGCCATCTTTCTTGGTGAACAAGTACAGCGTCTGCTGATATCGCTCGCCCGTCGGAATGACCATGCGGCCTCCTTCGCGCAACTGATCAATCAACGGCTGTGGCACGTCTTCCGGTGAGCAAGTCACGATGATTTTGTCGAACGGTGCATGCTCAGGCCAACCTTTGAACCCATCTCCGACCTTGGCAAAGACGTTGTCGTAGTTCAGTTGCTTCAGCACCTTCGCGGCTCGGCGCCCCAACGATTCCACGATTTCGATGGTGTAGACCTTGTCGACCAGCGGGCTGAGAATCGCGGCCTGAAATCCGCTGCCAGTTCCGATCTCCAAAACCTTGTCCGTCAACTGAGGATCGATTGACTCGGTCATGTAGGCCACGATGAACGGCGAGCTTATGGTCTGATTGCCGCCGATTGGCAACGACATGTCGAAGTACGCTAGATGGCGGTACTTCGGCAGACAGAACTCGTGCCGATTCGTCTGCAGCATCGACTCAATAACGCGTCGATCTTTGACTCCGGCTGCGATGATCTCATTCTGAACCATCCGCTTTCGCGCGGCTTTGTAATCAAATTTTTGGGCTTCTGCTGAAAAACACAGAAAGCACAAAATCGCCGCGGTTTTCGCTAAAAGGTTGACCTGGAAAAGCCAGCCCAGCCAGTGTGTGCCGACGTTTTGACCGCAGATTCCGGGGAGATGAGCTGAATCCACCTGCGTTGGACACTTCATATCGATGTTTCCTGTTCTGCACTATTCAACACAACCCGCAACGCCCGCACAGCCTGCGACACCAGACCTTCCTGCCTGATCTTCTTGAATTATGGACTACCTTTACTAAGCTATCGCGCTGAATGCATCGAGCTGCGGCTCTTCACGCATCTCAACTTAGTTCTTGGGTATCTTTGATGACAAGCAAAAATCACTTCGGCTATTTGAGTGTCGGACTCGCACTCGCCATGTGTGCACCAACTTTTGCCGGTTGGGGCTCGAGTTTTGGCGGCGGCGGTTCCTTCGGGTCTTCTTATGGATCGTCGTCCTTCGGATCATCCTTTGGTGGATCGCATGGAGGTTCGATTTTCACTCGCTCGCACAGCGCCTACAGCTCATTCGGATCAGGTGGTTCGCACGGAGGATTTCTCCGCAGAATCGCCAGCCATCACCGTTCCTACGGCAGCACAGGATCCAGCTTCAGTAGCTTCGGTTCGACGGGCTCTGGATCGACCGGAATCACGACCTACCGAGCATCCGGCTCGTGGGGTGGCAGTAGCGGAGGCAGTGGCCTTTTCCATGGCGGGCTGATCAATAAGCTCCGCACGCACCACCAACGCAAAATGTCATGGTTGCGAACTCGCCGCGTCGGTGGATCGCGCGGTGGCTCAAGCGGTGGCTCATCTGGCGGAAGCTGGGGTGGATCGACGGGCAGCAGCTCGCATGGTGGATGGACACGAAGTTTCGCAACATCGTCTAACGGAAGCTCAGGCGGAAGCTCTGGCGGTTCAGTGGCTTATTCAGCGCCTGTAACTTCCGGTGAAGTTGTCAGCTACGGCGAGACGGTCGCGTACCCAGTCGAATACCCAGCTGAGAGCTATCCCGTCGAGAGCTACCCAGTGGAAAGTTATCCTGTGGAGAGCGGCTCCGTAGAGACCTTCCCCATGGACGGAAGCGTTACTCCCGTGGAAGCAGGCTACCCTGCTGAAAGCTACCAAGGTGGCCTTCCCGTCGAAACGGCAGCTCCTGTCGAAGCAGCCGCGCCGGTCACCGAAGGCTTCTCGCCAGCCGGTGATGCACCGACCGTTGACGCACCAACCGATGCTGAGCAAGAGCCAACCTTGGCGGAACCTCCAGTGGAACCCGTTGCCGATCCAAACGCTGACAATACAACGCAGTCGGCCCACGGCGACGCCACGATCGTTGTGGCACTGCCAAGCAATGCCAAGCTGTTCGTGAATGGCCTGAAGACAAGCAGTGTCGGCCAGGAACGCCAGTTCGTATCCCGTGGTCTCCAGCGTGGTTTGCGTTATCCCTACCAGATCAAGGCTGTTGTCGATGTCGCTGGCCAAGAAGTCGTGATGACGAAGGAAGTCATCATGACCGCGGGCGAAGAAAAAGGAGTCGCGTTCAACTTCGACATCCCCGTCGAAACACAGTTGACCGTACGAGTCCCAGAGGATGCTGAACTGACGATCGCCGGAGCAAAAACGAGCTCAACAGGTTCCGAGCGGAAGTTCACAACACGCCGCTTAGTGTCCGGCCAAACGTGGTCGGACTACAAAGTTGTCGTGACCGTCAATCGCGGTGGCCAAAGAATCTCGAAAGAGCAATCGATCGAACTCCGAGCAGGCGAAGATCGAACGCTGACGTTCGATTTCGACGTTAACGCGGTGGCTTCTCGCTGATCGAGAGAAGAAAAACGCTGGACGTTACGAACCCAATGCAGTTTGAAAGCCCTCGCTAGTCGAGGGCTTTTTTCGTTCCCCCTTTTGCTGAACTCTGAAATCTGATTCGATATCTCAGGGCGTAACGCCTTGTCACTCGACCTCCCACAACAGATTCAGCCACAATGTCGGGCAGCACAAAATCTGAAGATGCCGCGAATGTGCAGCCCAGCCAATCGTGGTCAACGCAGCGAAAAGTGCTGGTCTCGATCGCAATCGGGCTGCACTTGTTTGCTGTATTTGCTGGCCCCTGTGCGTCACCACCGCCGGCTAGCTATCTATGGAACGTGATCGCTGGTCGAGTGGATGGGCAGGACGGCATACTGACGCCGTACCTACGAGCCGCCTACCTTAATCACGGATATCGCTTTTTTGCGCCGAACCCTGGGCCAAGTCATCTGGTCCGTTTCGAAATAGACCTCGACTCAGGCACGATGATTGAAGGTCAGTTTCCAGACGTGGATGAGTATTATCCCAGGCTGCTTTATCACCGTATGTTCATGATCAGCGAAACCGCGTTCAGCCTGGCCGATTCCGTGAGAGAAATGCCAGCGCCGAATTCACTGAGTGACGCGGAGCGGGCCGAGTTCGACAAGCAGCTCGCTACCACGGATGCTTTGGCGAAATCCATCGCACGGCAATTGCTTGCCCAGCACCAGGGTCAGCGAGTGCGGCTCTATATCCGCACCCACGAAATACCGTTCCCCAACGACGTCGCGGCCGGTCAATCACTAGACGACCCAGCGCTATTTCATGAGTTTGCTTGGCGATCATACAGTAAGGAGCAGCTATGAGTGGCTCCAGCCAGACATCAGCCGCTACTAGCTCGGCCGTCGCAGACCCAGGCTTATTCGTCGCGTTTCGCAATTGGGGCATGAACTTGTGGTCTGCTTGGGACCGTTTTTTCTTTACGCCCAGTGATGCCGCAACGTTGGCGTTCATTCGCATCCTGACCGGAGCGATGTTGCTGTACACCCACTTTGTTTGGTCCTTGGAGTTGGGCGGCTTCTTTGGCGAACAGGGGTGGCTTTCCAAGGACTTTGTTTATCGCTACCACGATTCAGTGTTCGGATGGAGCCATTTGTACTGGCTTAGCGACGGCTTGCTGTTGTGGTGTAGCCATCTGTTTGCGCTTGGTGTCTTCTTCGCATTGATGGTCGGATTCAAGAGTCGCGTCGCCAGCGTATTGGCTTATTTGCTGGCAGTCTCTTACGCGCACCGCGCCACGGGGGCTTTGTTTGGCCTGGATCAGATCAATTGCTTCCTTGCCATGTACTTGATGGTCGGGCCGTCGGGAGATGCCTATTCCGTGGATCGATGGCTTCGCAAACGAAAGCAACAAGACAACAACAACCAACCGATCCCCAAAGTCTCGACGACCATCGCAATTCGCCTGATTCAATTGCACCTGTGCGTCGTCTATCTGTTCGCTGGTCTCGGCAAGCTGTTCGGTGAGTCTTGGTGGTCGGGGACGGCTCTCTGGGGAGCGTTCGCGAATCAAGAGTATCAAACCTTAGACATGACTTGGATGGCTCACTCTTTGGTACTCGTCAATGTCGTCACCCATATCGCCCTGTTTTGGGAGGTGACTTACGCCGCATTGATTTGGAATCGACACACGCGGCCCATCATGCTGTTTCTGGCGGTTCCACTCCACCTGGGCATTGCAATGTGCATGGGTATGGTGACCTTTGGCTTGGTGATGTTGATCGCAAACTTGGCATTCGTGCCGCCACACCTGGTTCGACGTTCATTAGCCAGGTTGGGAATCAGAGCGGCCTAGCGGAGCCATATCCCTGCGCGACTGCGTGCCGACACAGAAACGACCGCCGGCACGTGAAATCGATAGGAATCTTTCACGAAATCGACTCTCGATTTGAGGCAAACGAAGGCAGCGGGCTTTCGAAACTAGTTCTAAGAATTCAGAATGTACGATTCGAACGGCAATGCTAGGATACGCCCACGCGATGGCCTCCAATGCGGCGAAGTTCACGCAAGAAATTGAAGCGAGAAGGTAATGTCAAAGAAAGTAGGGTTTGTAGGCTGGCGAGGGATGGTCGGCTCGGTATTGATGGACCGCATGCAATCCGAGAACGACTTTGAAGGCTACGAGTCCGTTTTCTTTTCGACATCACAGGTCGGGCAGTCAGGACCAACTTTCGGCGGTGCCTCGGAACCGCTGCAGGACGCCAAGAACATTGACGCGTTGGCTGCAACCGACGTGATTGTGACCTGCCAAGGCGGTGACTACACCAAGGCAGTCCACGGACAGCTTCGAGAGAGCGGCTGGAAAGGCTACTGGATCGACGCGGCATCTGCGCTGCGAATGTCGGACGACGCCATCATTATCCTGGATCCAGTCAACCGCCCCGTCATTGACGAAGCAATGGCGGGTGGCATTCGAGACTTTATCGGCGGCAACTGCACGGTCAGTCTGATGCTGATGGGACTGCAGGGACTATTCGATCAAGGATGGGTCGAGTGGATCACGTCGATGACGTATCAATCAGCGTCCGGTGCTGGTGCGAAGAACATGATCGAGTTGGTGCAGCAGATGGGCGAGCTCTCGTCTTGTCACTCACCAGGTCAAACCGCGTTAGAACTGGAACGCCTAGTCACTCACAAAATGGAAACCAAGGATTTGCCCGTCGACAACTTTGGCGTGCCATTGGCTGGCAGTTTGATCCCGTGGATCGATCGATTGATGGACAATGGTCAGACTCGCGAAGAGTGGAAGGGCGAAAATGAAACGAACAAGATTCTTCGCTCGAAGCAATTCATCCCGATCGACGGCCAGTGCGTTCGCGTCGGAGCGATGCGATGCCACAGCCAGGCTTTGACTATTAAGTTGAAGAGCGACGTACCGATCGACGAGATTAATCAAGTCATCGCGTCAGCAAACGAGTGGGTCGAACTTGTTCCGAACGATCGTGACGTGACTTGCGAAAAGCTAACGCCCACGGCTGTCTCCGGGAAAATGCATGTACCCGTCGGGCGACTACGAAAAATGACACTCGGCGGCGAATACCTAACGTGCTTTACGGTAGGTGATCAGTTGCTGTGGGGAGCGGCGGAACCTCTTCGTCGCATGCTGCAAATCGTGTTGGGAAGGTTGTAAACCGAGTGCGAACATTCAAAATGTCGATCGCCTACGATGGCGCGGCTTATCTAGGTTGGCAGATTCAAGCCGAAGGACGAACGATTCAAAGTGAAGTCGAATCGGCATTAAACAGTGTCACCGGTGACCAAATACGCGTCACAGCCAGCGGGCGAACGGACTCGGGCGTTCACGCCCTAGGGCAAGTCGCCAGCTTCGAATCGAAGACGGAACTTGAAACCGCCGCGTTGCACCGCGCAATCAACAGCAATCTTCCCAAGGACATTCGCATCCTTAGTGTGGAAGAGGCGGCCCCGGGATTCCACGCCATCAGAGACGCCGTATCGAAGAAGTACCGCTACTTCATTCAAGATGGCGGTGTCCAAGATCCATTCCTCCGCGGATGGTCTTGGTATCTACCTCAAAAGCTCGACGACTGGCACATGCAGGATGCAGCCACGGAACTGGTCGGCGAACACGACTTCGCCACCTACCAGTCTTCGGGATCGCCCAGGTCATCGACCGTTCGCACGATTCATGAGTTCACTGTCGAGCGACAAGTCGGTCAGCTCTGCGAACCGATTGTGATCGAAGTCTCCGCAAACGGGTTTCTTTACAACATGGTGCGGAACCTGGTGGGAACGTTAGCCGAAGTGGGTTTGGAAAAGCAGCCGATCAGCTGGCCTCGCGAGATTCTGGCCGAAAAAGACCGAAAAGTCGCTGGACCGACGGCGCCACCCCAGGGGCTGTTTTTGGTTTCCGTCGAGTATCCAGGGGATGAAGTGGATGGAGCGACGCCGGAACCAGAATCCGACACGTAAGGCATCGATGGATTTCGGCTCGTGATCAAACGGCCTCTAGCTGCTCTCACGGGCTAGAAGCGTTAGCAACCTGGGCCACTCTTCGCTTACACCACGCGCGGAATCCAAACATCATCACCCAACCCAACAGCGACCACCAAGCGGAAGGCTCTGGGACGGCAACAAGGATGCCACTGAACTGCAGCTCGTTGATCGTATTGCTGTATTCAAAGCCACCGCTGTCATTGGTCCCACGCGTGTCGATGATGTTGTGAGTGAAGATGAAGCCACCCAGCTTCGTCCCCGCTGACACGCCATTGTTGACTGCTTCGGCGCCATCAAAACTCAGCGTTGGGTCGCTTTCACCTCTTGCCATGTCGGAAGTAGCATCCGGCGTTCCGACCCCGTCTTGTGTATCTACAGTCGCGATTTTCGTCCCTGCGCCAACCCAACCATCGGATGCGAAGTCTTCACGGCCCTCAATGTAGTCAACTGACGGAACAGCAATTAGCCGTCCGAACGAACTATCGAGCAACTGAATCGCTGACCACTCAAACGCATTCGTTTCCTTTGCCACGGTATTCGGGCTCGACCAACTGGC
>CAYQMZ010000105.1:0-679 GCA_964418725.1 uncultured Pirellulaceae bacterium | reverse complement strand
CAGCTTCGTCCCCGCTGACACGCCATTGTTGACCGCTTCGGCGCCATCAAAGTTCAGTCTGTCGTCGTTCAATCCACTGGCATTCGAGGTCGCATCCGACGTTCCAACTTTGTCTTGCGTATCACCGATCGCGATCTTGGTGCCGGCGTCGACCCAACCACCACCGGTGTTGGCGGCGGCGTTGTCACGTCCCTCCACATAATCGACGGTCGGAAGTAGTGTCAGTGCCTCATACGAATCATCGAGCAACTGAATCGCCGACCACTCGAATGCGTTCGTCTCGGGCGCAATCGTATTGGAACTCGACCAACTGGCAGCCTCCAACTCATCCACCGTGACGGACATCCCGCTGAGGAACCTAAACTCAATCGATTGAGTGAGCGTGTTGAGCCCGCTGAAAACAGCTCCTTCTACTCCAACCGTTCCGGACGTGGGAATCGGATTCGAAATCGGGACGTTCGATCCCGTGTTAGAGAGTTCGCTACGCAGTCCTGTCCCGTTCAAAAACGTCTGGCTGTTGTAGGTGTCGCCTACATACACGCCTGCGGCCGGACCTAGACCACTCGTCGTGATGATCACGCGAAGGTCGTCGTTACCATCCGCTCCTTTCCGTGGTGACCCATCGTTCCAATCGAACACGTCGTAGGTCATTGAGAACACCGTCTGGTTAGACGACTGC
>CAYQMZ010000104.1:13255-13532 GCA_964418725.1 uncultured Pirellulaceae bacterium | reverse complement strand
GGCCATAGTCCAGTACGATTTGCCCGTCTTCAACTTCGACGGATACCTCGCCTCCGAATTTTTTCTGAGACCACTAGCCTAACTATTTGCCATCAAACAGAGCTCGCCAACCATCGCTGTTTGCTTCTTCGGTGACTCCATCTGCTTCGGCCACAGTGACCGCATCGGAGCCTGGTGTGGCAACGACGTCGTCGACAATGACATCGGTCGGTAACGCGACCGCGGGCATGGCGTGCGTTGTGGTGGCCGAGTAGGTCGGGCAACACGGCGTTGGCAT
>CAYQMZ010000104.1:1322-13245 GCA_964418725.1 uncultured Pirellulaceae bacterium | reverse complement strand
ACGCGTGGCGGGCACGTGCGGCGAAACAGCCGAAAGATCAGGCGCTGTCGCACCGATTGCTGGCAACAGTTTTGGGCCAACGAAGAAGCGGCGAAAAGGTTCACCAAACAGAGGGCAGCAACAATGATCTTAGATCGCATAGGAGCAACTCAGGCGAGACTTCGAGGTACTAGTTCACGCCCCAAAGTCTACCCCATGGAAACCGCGACCGCAGCCAACTTCACGTTCGTCGCCAAGCCGTCTGGTGGTACGGCTCAGCACACGGTCGCTAACTGTTCCATTCTCGATACCAATCGCAGAATTCTTGAATCCCGTCGGCAATGCTGACCTTCGGTGCATAGCCCAACAGGTTCTTCGCTTTTTCAAGATTCGCGAATGTAATCGGCAGATCTTCCGGACGTTCCGGCTGTTGATTGATGTTGGCTTTCTTGCCCAAGGCTTCTTCGATCAATCGAATCACTTCACGCATTTCAATCGGATCACTGTGACCAAGATTGATGTTCTCACCTAAGACTTTTTCAGCCGTCAGACAGGAGATCAGCCCAGCACAGATATCGCTGACATGCGTGTAATCGCGTCGAATGGTCCCATCGCCATACAGCGGGAAGGGCGCACCGGACTCGATGGCTTTGGTGAAAATCGTCAATGCCAAGTCTGGTCGCAGGCCGGGTCCGTACACACTGAAAGGACGGACCGTGACGGTGGGAACTTGATGAAGATCGTGATAGGTCAAGCACATCAGTTCTGCGGCGCGCTTCGTAGCGCCATAGGGACTGGCGGGAATGCCCAGTGGATCATCTTCCACGAACGGAATCCCTGCGCCGGTTCCATACACTGTCGACGACGAGGCATTTACGAACCGCTTAACTGGATGATGCCGAGCAGCTTCGAGTAGCGAGAGCGTTCCACCAACATTGTTGTGCTGATAGACGGCAGGCATCTCTACACTGGCACGCACGCCGGCATATGCCCCGAGGTGCACAACGTACTCAAACTTGTGTTTGGTAAAGAGGGCATCCATCGCAGCGTGATCTGTGAAGTCATCTTCCACGACTTCCACATTCTCGATTTTGCTAATGCGTTCTGCGTTAGCTCGTTTCAGCGCGGGATCGTAGTAGTCGTTGAAGTTATCCAGGCAGATGATTGGCTGGTCGTATTGCGCCGAGTAAATCTTTGCCAGATGACTACCGACAAAACCGGCTCCGCCCGTAATTAGAGTCGACAATCTACCGTCCTCCTAGAATCTCGATGATTGGTGTCTGCACTTGAACAGGGACTAACAAATCAATAATTGGGCGTGGGTGCTCGATAAGACTCGATGTCAATCGACCGGAAGTAATCTATCGTCGCCTGCAGCCCTTCCTTCAACTTAACCGTTGGTTCCCAATTTAGATGCTTCTTGGCAAGGCCGATATCTGGCTTTCGACGAGTCGGATCGTCGGACGGCAATGGCTCGTAGATGACTTCTGAATGTGTTCCCGTCAATTCGACGATGAGCTCTGCCAATTGTTTGATCGTGAACTCATCAGGATTGCCAAGATTGACCGGCCCGATGAAGTCTTCATCATTATTCATCATGCGAATAATGCCTTCGATCAAATCATCCCGGTAGCAGAACGATCTTGTCTGCGAACCGTCACCGAAGATGGTGATATCATCGCCATTCAATGCTTGCCGGCAGAAGTTTGAAATGACTCGCCCGTCGTACGGATGCATTCCGGGTCCATAAGTGTTGAAAATACGGACGATGCGAATTGCTACGTTATTCATGCGGTGATAGTCCATGAACAACGTTTCAGCAGCTCGTTTCCCTTCGTCGTAACATGCCCGCAATCCAATGGGATTCACGTTACCGCGATAGGATTCAGGTTGCGGATGCACTTCGGGATCGCCATAGACTTCGCTGGTCGAGGCCTGCAGGACGCGAGCGTTGCAGCGTTTTGCCATGCCCAGGACGTTGATAGCGCCCATAACCGAAGTTTTGACCGTCTTGATCGCGTTCCACTGGTAATGTCCAGGAGCCGCAGGGCACGCCATGTTGTAAATCTGGTCAACTTCCAACCATATTGGCATGGTGACGTCGTGGCGAATCAGTTCGAAATTGGGTTTGCCCAACAGATGAGCCACATTCGATTTTTGGCTGGTGAAGAAGTTGTCCAAGCAAATAACGTCATGGCCGGCTTGGAGAAGCCGTTCGCATAGATGCGACCCAAGAAACCCGGCGCCGCCAGTTACGAGAATGCGTTTTACTTTTGCCATGTCTGACTGATTTCTTCTCGTTCGAAGTGTTTGCGAATGAAAACGCTGCCGCCGATACCGGATTTGGTTGCTACTGTGTGGGAATTGGTTCGCCAAATCCCGGTAGGAAGTGTGTCGACCTATGGACTGGTTGCTAGAGCTCTTGGTGACGTATCTGCCAGTCGGTTCGTCGGCGAGTTGATGCTGCACCACGACCACGACGATCACTGCGTGTGTCATCGCGTCGTCAGGTCGGACGGAACGCTGGGAAAATACGTTTTGGGAATCCCGAAGCAAAAAGCCAAGCTACTGCGTAACGAAGGCCACAAAATCGATGTCGTTAGAGGCAAAAACTCATCCGCCAATGAGCAGCCCGTTTACAGTATGCCACATGGCTACCGTTGGGCTGACTTTCGGTGCCGTCCCCCCCTTAAGAGCTTGGCTGATTTTCAACATTCAGTGGCTACTTCCGTTGTAATCGAACCATTCCGAACCGACACGAGCGAGCTACGAGTTGCCGGTGTTGATGTAAGCTTTGTGCCCCGATCCAAATTCGCGGTGGCGGCATACACAGAAGTCGACCTGGAGAGCGGAGAGTGCAGCTATTCGAAAACGTACCAACGCGAGGTCACGTTTCCGTACATTTCCGGCTATCTGGCTTTTCGCGAATTGCCACTGCTCATGGATCTTCTAGATGAAGTTCGTCGCGAGCGAAGTCTGGCTGAGGTGCTCGTGGTTGATGGCAGCGGTTTACTGCACCCACGTGGAGCCGGCGTCGCTGTCATGCTAGGCGTGACGCAAGAAATCCCAACCGTCGGAGTCACAAAGAAACATCTCTGTGGAAGCGTTGATCTCACGGAGCTCGATGCAAATGAGGCTCGAGAGGTGCGAGTCAATAAAGACGTCCACGGATTCGCAATGCTACCCGGCTCGGGCACACAAAAACCCATCTACGTTTCGCCGGGTCACCAATGTGATCCCCAGTCTGCGATGTCTTTGGTAAAACGCTGCCGACTTGGAAAGCGATTGCCAGCTCCCATCTATTGGGCTGATCGCATCAGCCGCAGTGACGCGAGAAAGGCGGCAAGCTCGATTGACGGCTAGTCCAAAGAAAAAGCCGAAGATGAACTTCGGCTTTTGCTTGTTCGTTATGTATGAAGCGAAACCAGCCAATGGCAGCAGGTTCGCAGAGGGCGACTACAGGCTTGCCTGCAATCCCTCATCCGATGGTGCGTTCGCCGGGGCATCCGACGGGAACAATATCGGCTCGATGGCTGGCAAAAACTCTTTCGCAAATGCGACTGCCGGGCCGTCGGCAAGCGAACTTCCGTTTTGGTCATTCACTTCGGTGATTAGGTAGACCTTGTAAAGGGCAGGCTTACCGGCAAACGCGTACGTCGCCAGCTTCGAAGCACTCCACTTCCCTTCCTCCGTGAAGCTCCACAGGATCCGCAATCGTGTCGTTTCTGTCGCAGTGAACTTTTGGAAGTCTGCGTGCAGGAATTCAGGTCGTTGAATTCCATCGACATCGAATCCGTACACAACCGGATCCTTTTTCATCTCGTAACCTGCCGCCACATAGCACCAGTCAGGCGAGTGCTGTGTTACGTGCAGCGCCTTGCCGGAGACAAGGAATACGTTGACCGTTTGGCCCTTCGAGTTGCGATAGACGCGTGAGATCCGTCCGTGGCAGTGCGAGGCGGCAAACTGGCGTTCGTTGACCTGCGTTTCTTGCGATGTCCAATCGCCAATCTGCGTTGGGACACCTTCAAGACGTTGGGTGTACGTGGCCAGTTTTTCGCTGACCTCGTCTTCCCAGCGGTCCGTCATTCTTCCCTGCAAGATTGCTCCGCCGATCGTAACGGTCCCGAGTAACGCGACCAAAATTAGTTGCATCTTTGTCATGGCAGTGTCTCTACAGAAAGAGAAGCCCCCGCACGTTCAGGCAGGGGCATCTTGAACTCGTTACTAGGCGTTCGTCAAAGCAGGTTGCTCTTCGCTGGCCTTTGCCGAAATACGTTGTTCGCCTGTACGCAGTTCGATCGACGAACCGTTCACAACCGAACCAAGGATTGGAATGCCAACCGAACCTAGTCGGTCGATCGCCGCATTCACCTTTGGCAACTGACTCACATCGCGTCGCACGGACATGATAGCCGAATCTGCAAACTGACCGAGGAGCAGCGAATCAGCACCCGTAAGTACTGGTGAAGCGTCGACGATGATCATGTCAAATCGATCACGGAAGTCCTGGAAGACGGCTTTCGCCTGATCTCCCGACAATCCTTGAAGGGCCATTTGGTCACATCGGCCAGCTCCTAGCAACCAGACGTTCTCAACCGCTGTCGCGACGATCGCTTGATCGGAAGTCTGCTCGCCTCGAAGCATCTCGCTCAATCCACCGTGAGGCTGAACGCCGAAGATCGTGTGTTGCTGAGGGTTGCGAAGGTCACCATCGATCAGCAATGTCGTCTTTCCTGCACGCCCCATGCTAACTGCCAGTTGGCTGGCAACTGTCGAACGGCCTTCTTGACCTGTCGCACTGGTTACCAGAACACACTGCGTGTTCGCGTGTCGATTGAACAGAATGGCGGTTCGGATCCCATCAACCGAGATCTTCATGGCTTCTTCGTCCAAGCCCTTTTGAATCGCTGGCAATGTTCCAACAACTCGAATGGACTTCGATACGTCCGCCTCTCCGTTGACTCGCTTCGCCAGGTAGTCCCAATAGGAAACGGCGAAGATGGTTCCAATTAGTGCGATCATCCATCCACCAGCAATCTGAATGATCTTACCAATCAAGTTGCTGGACTTACTTACCGTTGCACGCTGCAGTTGCGTAACGGGATTGGGCCCGTCAATCTCGCTCTCCAGCAGATTCATCTCTGTTCGAACGTTTAGAAGGTCCTTATTCATGGCCATCAAATCGGCCTTACGTGCTTCTAGCTCACCGTCGCCGCCGCCGAATCGATTGACTTCAGCCATTCGTTCCGCTTCTTGCTGCTTCAGTACAGTCGCTTGTTGATTCAAGCCTTGCAGTTGGGTTTCCAACATAATCTTGTCGCGTTGTAGGTCGGCCAACGAAGTGCCGTTCCGAGACTTGATTCGAGCGATCATTCGAGGACGAAGCTCATCAACAAGTCGCTGACGATTGGCTTCGAGGCGTCCCACTTCTTGCTGGTACTGCTGCAACTGCGGAGCTCCAGGACGAAGCTGTGCCGACTGCTGCTCGATGTAGTCCTTGTATTCGTCGATCTGTAGCGTCAGTTGCGCGTACTTCGGATGAGTCTCATAAAGGTCAATCAACTCGTATTCGCTGGGCTGCAGCTGGTTGCCGAATTTGACCTGAGCCAGCACCATCTGGTAACGAGCACTTAACTCCATCGCAGTATTTTGGATTCGATCCAGCGAGTTTTGCGTACCACTGAGACGGTTGATGGCCATGCTGAGGTTGCGACGTACGTCTTCGCTATTCACAGCGTTAAGCGTCTTGGCGTAGGTCATAACCTCGTCGGTCTTCTTGGAAACCGACTGGTAGAGCGTGTTGTATCGCTTTCGCAGTTTCGCGAGCTGATCGACCTTCTCGAGTCGCTCTTTATTGATAATCTCACGCAAGTAAGACTCGATTACACCATCTAGAATCTGTTCGGTCTGTGCTTTATCACGCCCAGCCATCGAGACACCAATGATCTCCGTTTCGCCTGGTTGAACGCTGATCGCCCCAGAGAGCCAAGCCACCGGTTGCTTTCGAGCAAAACCACGCGAATCGGATTTCACCATGGGCAACTGGTTGATCTCGTTGTCTCGCAAGGCCGCAGTAACAACAAAGTTACTCTTGATCAGGTGAGCCTGCGTTTCCTTGTAGATCATGAAGTCACTGGCGTTACCCTTCTTCTGATCTCGGTTCACCTTCAGCAATGCGTCCGCTCGGTACGACACCGGGATGACGAAATACAACAGGATTGCTAACAAGGTCGAGAACAATAGTCCCAGGCCAAGTGCCAGTAGGAGCTGTCTTCTAAGCGAGTGCAGCAACCCCATCACACTGAAGCCATCGCCACCGTCCAGGTCGTCAACCGCCGCCATCCCCATCGGGACGCCTTGCGGATAGGCCAGATTTCCCGGCTGCTGTGCTACTGCTAAATCGTTTGTCGGCGATACAGGTTCCATAGAACTTCTCTTTCAGGTGACTCTCGTGGAGTCGCTCGGCTGTTGATTCAGGTGGTCGGTGTGCTAATGGCTTCTGTGTGTTACGAATGCTGGTACAAATCTCGTACCGATCAGCCCATCGTCAGTGGAGAAAGTGTTTCGGGTTCTTCCTCGATCACTAACTTGGAGAGCAATTGGTATTCGAGATAGAGCAAGCCCAAGGCCATCGGCATCATGACCCAGCCGGCTAAATCATGGGCAAACATGTTGATAATCTGTTCCATCTCACCTTTGTTACCTACGAAAACGTAGGCCAGTCCTGTGACAGTGATGCGGATGGAGTTCACAGCCAACGCAATTGGGATGGCACTGAACAAGATAAAAATTCGTTCCCAAAGCGGGCGATTGGTCGAGATCATGGCGATGGCTGTGGCCAACGCGCCGAAAATTGTCAACATGCGAAGTCCACTACACGCATCAACAACCCCCATCTCGATACCGTCTAGGACGATGCGGTTACCCTGCCGGTAACACTCGATACCCAAGGTCTCCAACGCGTAGTGGCTGATCATCGTGGCTAGAGCCTGCAACGGATTCAGCAGCTTCTGCTCGAGAGCTCGGGGGAACGGATACATGAAGGCCAGGAACAAGATCGGCCCTGCCGACCACTTCAAGGCTGGTATCCCTCCGATCACCAGCATGATGCCGAACAGACAAGGCAAGAGCATCACGCGATCCAGGGTCATCACCACATACTGAGCCGCAATGATGCGAACGATTGTCGCGACGATCACGATCCCGAGCCCAAGGTATTGATGCCAGGGAACGACGTTCTCAACGAACGGCTTGCGTCGTGCAAAGAGCAAGGCTCCCGCAATAACGGGAATCAAGTAGCCGTGAGAATACTGCGGGTTCTTCCATGCGTCCGCGACCTTCTCCATGCTGTTCATATAGGCCCAGACCAAAAGAGCGGTCGAAACCGCAAAAACGGCCCAGCACCGCTGTTCGCGGTCCCATTGTTTCCACATGACAGCAGTGGCAATACCGCCAGCAATCGCGATCAGCCCTGGGGCACTGTCAACGACTGTAGAGAACGCTAGTAGATCCATGATGAATTTACCTAGAACTGTTTTGCGTCAAAACTGTCTAGCAAATCGTTAAATTTCGTAAAAAACGAATGCTGCTAGACGTAGCAGAGAAAGTCACTGCAGAACGCGGACCGAACGGCTTTGAAGTCTACCGAAAATCTATGTACGTTGAATAATGCTGTCAAACAGAACGCCAGAGTTTCGAAGTTCTTCGCTAGATCTTGACCAAAAACTCGAAAAAGTTATCTGGGGAACTTAAAGAAAGAATGACGGTTCTCCGAGTTAGGTATAAAGAGGAGAAACAGACATGCGCAATCTAGTCATCATCGGTGTCGTATTCGCATCATTTGCGGCGACAAATGAGGCCTTCGGCCAATTCTCACAACAACAGCGAGCAGCAGGCTTCAGCGCCTTCTCGCAGAATCGAAGTGGCTTCCGCTCGGCAGCGACTCAGATTCTGTCACGCTCGACGACCAGTCCTTATCTGGCTCTGACGGACCTGACGGGCCAGGGACTCGACACGTCGCGCAACTACTTTACGCAGGTTCGCCCCGCGTTGGAGCGGCAGCAGCAGCAGCAATTGCAGCAGCGACAGATCCAGCAGATCCAACAGAATGTTTCGCAAATCCGCTCGGATGCTGCCCGTCGGACTCAAACGGGTCCTCAGGGAACTGGGCATCCGACACGGTTCAACGCCTACTTCCAGTACTATCCTGGTTTTGCAAGACGACGTTAATCGAACGCCGGGTTTGCTGGCCCGGCAATTGCAGCCAATGGCTTGATCGCGAAGATATGTCTTCTCGATGGGGTGGCGAGTCCACGCCCCCCTGTTCAAGTTGGAGAGTACTGGGAAAGCCATGGCGCAACCAAAGCGACTATATATGTCTCCGCCGCATATGAGCGGACGGGAAGCCGAATATGTTGCAGACGTATTCGCATCGAACTGGATCGCCCCTGTTGGGCCACATCTAAAGAAGTTCGAAGAGATGTTCGCCGAGAAGGTGGGCGTTGCTCACGCCGTTGCCTTGGCCAGCGGTACGGCAGCTCTTCATCTGGCGCTACGGCACCTCAACGTCGAAGCTGGTGACGAAGTTCTCTGCTCGTCACTGACGTTCGCAGCGTCGGCCAACCCAATTGCGTACCAAGGTGCAAAGCCTGTCTTCATCGACGCGGACCGAGCCACTTGGAACATGGATCCGAATCTGGTGGAAGAAGACCTCAAGGAGTGTGCGGCAAAAGGCAAGCTTCCTAAGGCGGTCATCGCCGTGGACCTCCTAGGCCAGAGTGCGGACATGGACGCGATCTTGGAAGTGACCGGGCGGTACGATATCCCCGTCATCGAAGACGCAGCTGAAGCCCTGGGCGGAACATACAAAGATCGCCCCGCAGGAGCATCTGGATGGGTCGCTGCTTTCTCCTTCAACGGAAATAAGATCATCACTACCAGCGGTGGCGGCATGCTGGTGTCAGATGATGAGGAAGTTATTCATCACGCGCGGCATCTTTCCACACAGGCGAAAGACCCAGGCCCTTTCTATCGTCACTCCGAAATCGGCTTCAACTATCGACTCAGCAATGTCTGTGCGGCCATCGGCATTGGCCAGTTGGAAGTCTTGGACGAGCGTATCGCACGCCGCAAAGAACTGAATCGGATGTACAAGGAACGGCTGCTTGCGTTGCCCGGTATTGATTTCATGCCGGAAGCTGATTTCGGTGAACCCAACTACTGGCTGACCAGCATCACGGTGGATCCGTCGATGTTCGGTGGCACCTGCGAAGACATTCGATTGGCTCTCGAAGAGCTCAATATCGAGTCTCGTCGAATCTGGGTGCCAATGCATATGCAGAAGCCATTCGCCGACTGCCGCGTTCGCGGCGGCGAGGTATCAGAGAAGCTCTTTGAGACCGGACTTTGCCTGCCAAGCGGCTCGGCAATGACCGACGACGACTTAGATCGAACGTGTCGTTGTATCGAGGGCTTAGCCAAAGAGCGAACGCTGGCACGTTAAACTTCCCAAGAAAGTTGACGCAAAAAGCGTGTCGAGCAGCCGCGGGATCACATCAATTTCGAGGTGTTTTTGCTTGGGAATCGCCGGACCACCTCGTTTTGGGCGGTCTGCACACCATTCTGCCAGAGTTACTCTAACTAGACTTTCACCGCTGTTTTCGGCAAAATGAATTGCTGTGGCAGGGCTCATCTTTTTGTTCTTTCGAACGTAATACGGAGGCATTCATGTCGCGCTCCAGGCGAACAGGTTTCACATTGGTTGAGCTGCTGGTCGTAATCACGATCATCGGAATGTTGATGGCACTACTGCTGCCCGCAGTTAGTTCCGCCACGGCAAACGCTCGATCACTTAAGTGTAAGAACCGAGTCAAAAACCTTGGGATGGCAATTGCCGCCTACGAGTCTCGCTTTCAATCGTACCCAGGGTATGTAAGCGAAGTAAGCGCCAACAACAACTCGGGTCAACCACTTCCTTGGACCGTTGCCATTCTTGGTGACCTTGATCGCAGCGATATCCTCGATTCGTGGCAGAACGGTCAACCCATTACACCATTCGTCGACTTCTTGGTTTGCCCAAGTGATCCGCAATTGAAGCCGGGCGAGCCCGATACTTCCTACGTCGTCAATGTGGGGAACAGCCAATACGACTATGCCGGCTGTGGCATGCTCAACACAAAGTACCCAATGCGTCAGAACGGAAAAGCGATTCCTCACCTGACCAACTCTCTGGACAAGGTGCGGGACGGCGCGTCTCGAACAATCCTAATCTCAGAGAATATTCAGGCATCACTATGGTCGGCGCCTGCGTTTGCGGGCACCGCAAAGTCCAACTGGTTCAACCCACGTGAGTTGTTCGCCAAGAAAGAAGGCATGCCAACAAACGTATTCATCTATCACGATGAAACCAACGTGCCGGAGCAGTGGCTGATCAATGGTAAAACGCCAGCGAGTCCACCAACGATTCCTCAGCCACGCCGCCCTCTGGCGACTGACCCAGTTTCGATGGACACTGCTCGACCTTCTAGCGAGCACACAGGCGGTGTGAATGTTTGCTTTGCCGATGGCCACGTTCAATTCTTGAAGGACAGCATCAACTACCGAGTGTACTCGCTGTTGATGTCAGCCGACGGCAAGAAGTGCAATCAGTCCATTCGCAAGGCTGGCAACACGCCTGCGATTAATCAGGAAACCCCGTTGTCGGACAACGAGTACAAGTAATGCTTGGCGACCTGGCCTTGAATGGCCGGTAGATTCAAAGGAAAAGGGACGCTCAATTCGAGCGTCCCTTTTCTATTTGCTTACCGCCAAATTCATCTAGAAGGGAAGTCTAGGTACGGATGTTACTTGACGGTCGCTTCGTTTGCATTTGCAACCTCAACGGTCTCTGTAAACTCACGAGCTGCATCACTGACAGCCTTCACCACAGCCTGCACAATCTCGTTCTCTGTCCAATTCGGAGTCGGCAGCGAAGGAGAAGGATCAGTCGAGGTCGCGGTCAATGCCGTGTCGGATGCAACCAGATCATTCAACAGTGCGTCCGATGCGTCGTACAACTGATCGGTGTCTAAAGCACTCAAGTCAGTCAATTCAGGGATCTCCGCAAGACTGACTTCCGCAGCTTCTGTCGAGATCTGATCGATCGGATCCGCTGGCTTTACAAACGTTTCAGCATCGATTGTCTCGTTCAATGGCTCGTTAACCGAGCTGTGAGCGAGAGCTCTGTCGCGAGTCTCGATGTTCATCGCTACACGGCGAAGTTCATGAACTCCCAGCCGTCGCAAGTCTGCGAGCTCTGACAGTGGCTGCAGACTATCGAGAGCCTGTTGCAAAGCCGGTTGCATCAGTGCGATCTCGGATAGCATTCGCTTGACGGTGGAGAAGGTGTCACCTGCACGCTTCATCTCAAGCTTCACATCCGTTGCCAACTCGAGCGTCTCAATCGCCGTCGCCACATCGTCCGTTCGTGCTGCCACGGAACCCTGGATGCGTTGATGCAAGGTATCCACCTTGTTGATCGTCATCTCAGTTTGATCCGAACCGGCCATCAAGTCACTCATCTGCTGCTGGACGCGAGCTTGCGTTTCCTCGACGCGTGTTGCCGTTTGCTCAGTTGCCTCAATGCCTTCAATTAGCGAGGCCATCTGCTCCTGCACGCGGCTTTGGACATTGTCCATTTGCGATACGGCGACTTCGGTTACTCCAGCATCTTCCGCCAACTCGACAATCTGCTGCTGCACCTCCTGGACTTGATCGATCAACGGCTGCGTCTCATCCAGACGATTGATGCCATCAATAAGACCGTCACGCAGCAAGGTCAGCTTATCAACTGCCTGCTTGGCTTCCTCAGTCTCTTCTGCGGAAGATGTGATCTGTGTCCGCAGAGCCTTTAGTGAGTCCAGTGCATCACTGGTAGAGCTAATCAGTGACGACTGTCGCACCC
>CAYQMZ010000104.1:0-1312 GCA_964418725.1 uncultured Pirellulaceae bacterium | reverse complement strand
CCTGAGCTCTTAACCCAGCCAAGCTTTCAAGAGCCTCGCGAGCGGAGTCCAGTTGCTGCGACTCCTGCACGATCTGTCGGTGAAGATCTCGCATTTCCCGAAGAGCCGACAACGCTTCCTGCGTCGCGTTCTCTTCCTCGACCATGCGCTCCAGAGCACTGACCGTTTGCCCATTGCTGAGTCGCTGCACGTTCAGATCAGCAACGCTCGATTCAAGCGACGTGACATAACGTCGCAACTTCGTCAGCTGCCGCGAGGTCGGCCGAACGAACCCCCAATACACAGCAAACAACGTGACTATGACTGCAAAAAGCAGCAAATACCAATTCGTTGACGACTCAGAACTCTGTTCGCCTTGCGCAAATCGAATTGCGTCTTCTGATGATGAATTCATCCTCATGCCTCCCTGCACCGCGTGCAATCCGTGGCTACTCGCGTGATCGCACGCGTCTACCTAAACTTCCTGTAGTCCGGTATCGGCACGGTCAGAATCGCCATCAAAGCTTTCCGAAGGGATGTGGATTGTGCTAGTAGAAACGATTATTCGAAAATCGTTGTGATACCTTTGCTCCTTGGATTGAGTGTTCCTGACCTCATCTGCAGGAAGTCGCAACCTAAAGGTCAACTTGACTAGCAATTGCTTACCTGCGAGGTAACGTACAGCAGCACATCGCGAATCGTTGACACAGGTTGGGCATTCGCCACAAGCCCATTTCCGACGTGTTGGAAATCCCAAAAATCAGTGAAAGACAAAGAGTCCTCGGTCGACGGGTTCTTGCTTTTTCGTCACAACGGGTTGAAAAGCAAACAGCACGCTGAGGATTCAGTTTCATGTTGATGGCATATCCCCATCCAGAATTACAGTTTACGCACCTACTGCCTTACGGCGCGATCATCCATGAACGCGGCGTACAGTTCGTCGTATTCAGCCGCAACGCCACGAAGATGTCGGTGTTGTTGTACGATCGCCAAGAAGACAAAGATCCTGTTGAACGCATCGAGTTAAACCCCGATACGGATCGTTGGGGTGACATCTGGAGCATCTTTGTGCCCGGAATCGGCGCCGGCCAGCTCTACCATTTCCAAGCCGATGGTCCCCAGGTCCCCGATCATGGCATGCGGTTCGATCCGAATGCTCGTTTGATCGACCCTTATGCAAAAGCACTGTCCGGAACATTCCAGCAAGGAACCGACGGCATCATTCGTCCGCCAAAGTGCGTGGTGATGGACGAGCACTTCGACTGGGAAGGGGATCGACACCTTCGACGCGATCTGTCGGAAACCATCATCTACGAGATGCACGTTCGTGGAT
>CAYQMZ010000103.1:0-13613 GCA_964418725.1 uncultured Pirellulaceae bacterium | reverse complement strand
TGGTCGGTGATGCGCTGCGCTTGTCCCGTCTCGTTTTCGGTCACTCGAACTGGATTGTTGGCAGCGTCATGATGAACCAGCGTGACAATCTCTTCGGGATCAGTAACTCTCGCTGGGGCGCCGAATAGGTTGTATTCGTAGACGGTGGTCTGATCGCCCGTGTTCGGGTTCACCATCGTCTCGGTCAGAACACGGTCGTTGTCATCGTAGGTGTAATCGATCTCTTCGGTCTCAGGACCCTTGCTTGATTTAACGCGACCACGACCATCGAGCTGATACGTAACGCGACCTCCGTCGGGCGCCGTGATCGAAGTCAATTGGTCGGCAGCGTTGTAGATGTATGTTGTTGTTCGACCGATTGGGTCGACGAAGTGGCGAATTTGGCCCAACTTGTCTTCCACATACAGCCAGATCGCGCCTGCGGCGTCCTTCTCGTACCGGTAATTGAATTCTGGATTATTGGGTACGCTGGCCGCTGCTTGCATCGCCCCAAACTCGTAGCCGAACTCCGTAATGGCGTCCAGTTCGCCAACCGATTCGTGGCGTTCGATTGGACGATCGAGCACGTCGTAGTGGAAGTGCGTCTCGTTTCCGTTGCGATCGAGTTCAACGACTAGGTTTCCTTCTGCGTCATAGTCCGCATCGGTTGTGTAGGTAACGCCGTCAACAGAAACAACCACGGTGGTTGTATCCAAACGATTCATTTCGTCATACGTTCGGTCGATCGCGAACCCATCGGGATCAGTAAACCGCGTGACGTTTCCGGCTAAACTGCTGTATTCGCTGAGCTCACTACCGTCGGCAAATTTCTTCTCGAGGAGACGCCCCAAGTTGTCGTACGCAAAGTCTGTGGTAACACCAATCGCATCCGTTGTTTTCTTGATCAGACCGTCTGCAGCACCGGACGTGAAGTACTCGAACTGCATCGATGAAGAACTGGGATTGCCTGTCGGAAGCGCACGACTGGTAGTAATGGTTTCTCGAATCAGGTTTCCAGAGTCGTCGTAGTCACGTTCCGTAATGTCGCCGGTTGGCTGAGTTCGACGCGTCCATAGATTGCGGAAATTCGTGTCTTCGTACTCAAAGGTCGTGGTCACTTTCCGGCTGCTTGAGGGACCATCTGGAAAGTCGCTTGTGGAAAGCACATTCCCAAAGTCGTCGTATGTGTGGCAGCGGATGTTCCCGACTTGGTCCACTTCCACCCCAATCAATCCGTCATCCTTGGAACGACCGAACGCTCGCCCTGGTTCGTCGGCGTCATTGCTGACAAAGCTGCCAAACCCGCTCATCTGAAAGTCCGTGATCTCACCACGGAAGTCGGTATACGACGCGGTTGCGGTAAAGGAACTGCCGTCCGTCGCTTCCATTGGCAAGCCACATTGGAGACGCGCCGCCTGAACACGCTGGTCGTGCGGTGCTTGGCCAAGCAAAGCCACCAACTCGGGTGAATCCTCGGTGTCGCTTGTCTTTTTCGGCAGATTGGCCGCGAACAGTTGCGCTGGCTCCAGACGGAAATTGCGACCGTCGATCCGTTCGCCACCTTCAACACGTCCGAAGTCACCGTATTCGATCGTTTCTTCGAACTCATCAGGCAACGGTTCATTCGAAGCGTTGCCGCGTTTGTGCGTCTGCCCTGTGATCAGATGCTCGTATGGATCGACCAACGGGTCGTCCACGATGACCGGGTCGTACGTAAATGCGCGTCGCGAACCGTCCGCATCGGTGATCGCCGTCAGGTTCTTGCCGTCGTAAGAGAGTGTCGAGACACGGCCAGCGGGATCGGTGATCTGCGCTACCAGTTCACCGCGATAACTGAATCGCGTTTTCAGCCCAACCGGGTCCGTGATTTCGGTGATTTTGTTGTCGTCGTTGTACGCGTACTCGGTCTCGTTGCCATTGCGGTCGCGCACGATTCGCAACAAGCCCTCCGCATCGAACTCTTGCTCGGTTCCGTCGATCAGACGACGTATGTAGCTTCCGTCTGGTTCCTGTCGGAGTTCACTGCGATCCAGCGAAAGCGCCGTGAATGCCTCACCCGCAGTTGCCGGCGGAACAAAGATTTGCTCTGTGCCATTTCCGTCGACCAGTAGGACCGCTTCGTCGCCTATGTACAACCGCTGCCAGCCATCAATCGACCAGCCAGCACCAAACGGACTCTCCACTTCGTTGACAACGGCAAGCAACTGTCTGTCGTTTTGGAAACCGCCATCTACCCAGCCGCCACCGCTCTCCTGGAACAGCCCGTAGTCGATTGACAGCGAGTAGACACCCGTATCGGCCTCACGAAGATCGAATAGCACCGAGCTTCCGTAGATCTGGTCCGACTCGAGTTTATCCGGCAAGTCGAAGAAGTGTTCGCTGCCGTCGAATCCATTGCCAAGCTCGCCGCTGGTCGGCTCGTACGAAGATTTTGCTACGAAAGTGCGTTCGTCTAAAGTGGCCGTCGCGCGGACAACTAATTTGTCATCGTCTTCCCGCGCTTTGTCCAGTCCCGCAATGCCGAAGTACGTCAGCAGACGAGGCTCGGCTCGCAGCGAATCATAGTGCAAGGTCACCCCACGATTTGCGCCCTGCGAATGGTAAGTCACGAACGAATGAGACTCATGTAGAGCGCCGCTGTGTATCTCGGCGACGGTCGTACGTCCGGTCTCTACTGTTTGTGATTCGTTGGGGAACGATTGCAGTGAAGGAGCCTGGGTGTAGGGACTGTCGACCAGTTGAATCTCGCGAGGTTGCTGCACGGGAATGACTGAGATCCCTCGCGGCAGGTTGCCAGTTTCAATCGGAGCAGCCAAGTTGGGCGTTCGGCCAAACGGATCGGTGGGCGGCACGCCATAGCCAGTCCCCTGAATCAGAATGCCATTGACGTTTTCTCCTTCACCCTCGAAGAACCGGAAGTCAGCTTGTACTACCGCCGACGGATACATCAGGTCGATTGGAATCGTACCCAACGGACCGCGAACCAATGCGGTTAGATCGTCAGGGACATCTTGGTATTGGCTGTTGTTTGCAAATGCGTCGATCGGGTCAGCATTCGCTGCGAATTCGATCTTCGACAGCATCGTGAAAATGTCGTAAGCGAACACACGATCCGGCGTTTGCATCGGGACAAGCGCCAAGCCATTGGCGCTGATTGCGATATCATCCGCGAACCCGTTCAGCACTGGGTTGGTGGCAGCCACCAGACGCGGCACGGTAAGCGGATCGTCAAAATCACCAAGTGGATTGCGAATGAAGCCAATATTGCTGCCGGCACCGACGGTAAAGTATCGCAACGCACGATCACTACGCAGAACGACGTCTGGATCTGGGCTCTCGAACGGATAGCTCGCGAAGAATGGCGCGAGGTTCGGATTCTTTTTTGAGTCGTTTAACTGTGTCGCGGAATTGAAGGTACTGAAGAGCACGTAAGACGGATGCTCGCCAATCACGTCTTCGTATTGATTCTGTGCGACGTAAACCAGTCCCTGTGCGTTGCTAACTCCGAATGCCTGAACGCCTCGGCCATCCGATGGATTCAGTCCGAAGGGAACAAGTGAAATTGGGTCCGCAACGATGGTGGCTATTCCGCTGGCGTCAACTTCACGACGTAGAATGCCAACACCGTTGGGATCACTAAACCGGTCCGCGACGATCATCACATCGGGATCTTCGGTGGCAATAATGTCGTACGGCGCCAAACCGTATTCCGTAATCGCCTCTGGTGAACGAGGATCGAATGCCAGCGGTTCGATCAAAATGGGATCGGCCGTATCGTCACGGTCGATTTGGATGCGACGTCGCTGATCGAGTGTCAGAATGTTGACTGACAGCACAATGCCCGGCCCACCTGCTCCGTTGCGGAATAGGTCTCGCTTGGGCGCTGTCACGTGCAGTCTTTCGCCATCGGCCGAAACGGCCAGTCCACGAAAGCCCAGCGGTGCGAGTTCTTCACCACCAATCTCCAGGCTCAAATTCTGAATGACTTCGTGAAAGCGGCTAGAGAACGGATCGACATCGATCACATAAACGTTTGGCCTGACGTAGTCACTGACGAACAGCAACTTGCCGTCGGGATCCAACGTCAGGTCAAATGGATTTGCACCAGGCGGTAGTGCAATTCCTTGCGTACCAATCGTTGTGGTAAGCGCGTCGGGATCTTCTGGAACGACGTCGTGTTCCTGAAGTGCCACGGTATCAATGACAGAGATCTGCGATCGACCGGCCAGCGTCACGTACAGTCGCTTGCCGCTTGGCGTTACTACGCTCTTGCGAGGTGAGAATGTCTCGCCTTCGTCGCTAGTACCGACGCCGAGTGGAATTCGGGCGATTTCTTCGGGTTCATGTTCTACGCCGCGATCCGGAACGTCCTCCGTCCTAAACAAATCGATGACCGAGATGTCGCCGCTGCTTCCGTTCAGCGTAAAGGCGTATCGAGGCTGTTGTGCGAAGCGAAGTGGATTGCTGAACACTTCGATCGTGCGGTAGACGCCGTCGAGTGCCTCCTCCTGCATGCGTGTTAGCGTTACCGTCGCTTCGCCAACCAACGCACCGGTGGGTACTTTGACTTCGATGCGATTTTTGTCGCCCGATAGATTGGAGCCCTCCACAACAATATCGCGCCCGCCTACGACGCGGGTGGAACCGTCTGCTTCGACCTGATCGCGACCGCCGATTTCAAACGTGACAAACACGTCTTCGATTCGCGTGCCGATAACACTGCCACGCTGTGCTACCTCGTCCGGAGCAAGCAGCAGGTTTCCTTCCAACGCGAGGATCGGCTGAGTCAGATTGAATGTTAGCTCAGACTTCTCTAACGTCGGAGTCGCCGACGAGAATCGGACCCGCGGAATTTCAGGCAGTGCGAATTCGGTAATTTCTTGTCCAGGGCGAAGCTGTAGCTCTGTCTCCGAGAGTGTTACGAAGCCTTCTTCGTCATAGGCGTGGACATTCAATTGAATTCGGAAGTCTGGCGTCGCTGGAATCAGCCAATCACCCATCGGGCCAGGTGCCGCGAAGTAGAGCTGTTCCCCGCTTCCGCCAAACGCATCACCGATGCTAACGACGGGATTCTGAGTCAAGCGACCGCCCAGATCAGAAGCCGCAGCAGTGAAGCCCATCAGGTTTGGACTGGCTGCAAAGATTTGGCCGCCCAGCGACGGTTTGAATTCGGCTCCGAACGTAGCTCGATTGCGTGCTCCCACGCCAAGGTTCGGAGGCGACGTTGTTCGCATCATTCCATCGTCGCCTACGACCATCGAGTCGACGATTTCCCACGTGTTGATCACGCGACCATCGGCGAAGGTGACTTCGACGGGTTGGAATAGATAGACCAAGTCTCCCGGTGACTTATCCGCCGGTGCGGGCATTGTCACACTCATCGGAAACTCGGGCTGCACTGCGCCGTAGTCGATCTGCAAACCGCCGTTGAAGTTCCATGCCGGTGGCAGCGTATAAGGCAATGCGTCGGATTCGATCGCTTGCACTGCGATGGTGTTTGGCTGTTCGTACGAACCCGGCGCGATACCCAGAGTGATACCTTCCCCGTTCGAGACGATGCCACCGTTCAAGCCGACTTCAACACGTCCAACAGTTGTCGCCGCGACGTTAATCTTGCGAGATGCCCGCTTGAATCACCGTAATCGCAGCGTCACCCTCGCCGGTGGCTGTAATCAGGCCATCCGAGTCGACAGTTACCACGCTAGGATCAGAAGAAACATAGACTGCACCGTCGGTCGCTAAGTTGACGTCGATCACGCGATCTTCAAGCCTTTCCTGCACCAGCGTCTGCCTCGTGTCGCCGACGCCCAGCGTGTACGCATCGGGAAAGACATCAATCAGCCGGGCTTCACTGGTTCCAACCGTAACGGCGGTTGCAGTTGTAATTCCAAACGTCTGTACGGTTATCACGGTCGTCCCGTTGCTTTGGCCAAGTATGAGTCCACGATCCGTCACTGCCGCGACTGATTCATTGAGAACGTCAAACTCGATTGCGTTCAGCGGAACGTTTACCAACTCACCAGCGCCCGTGATGCCGGCAACGATCAAACGCTCGCTCCGATTGAGCCCCAGTTGTGGGTCGCGATTGATGATCTCCAGCCCAACGATGGCGTTTGATGCCAGATCAACTTCGAACGAAGCAGGATCGCCGGCAATGACGCCATCATCCGCGATGACCTGTAAGGTGCCTGTGTCCGTCGCTGGCCCCAGTTGATATAGCCCACCGCCTAGCGGCGTCACGTCCATGTTTTGGCTGGAGACCCTCGCGAAAGCCATGTCGTCTTCCGGGTCGAAAATCCGTGAATCGAATTCGACCACCGATGCGACTCCCGGCAGCAGCGAGATTGTTTCGTCGTCGTAGACTGCAAGTTGGTTCGCCACGAATCCGCTCGCCGCAAGCAGTCCCGCTTGATCCTGCGAGTCAACGATGCCGTCTCGATCCGCATCCGCAGCCGCGATGTAATTCGCATCGCCACGAGTGCTGCCGAATGCTGCGTCGAACAGGTCGCTATCTTCCGTGTCGACCCGCGCGTCGCCATTCAAATCGCCAACGACATTGATTTCGGCGTCATATTCCCCCGCCGCGCCGCCACGAATAGTCAGCAAATAGGTACCGGCCTGAGAGATCGTGAACGTTGTTACGGTCGCCCCTTGCTCGGCAAAGAATCCGCTGGGTTCGAGATTTGCGATCCTCGCGGCTTCCGGATTGAAGGCATCACTCGAAACGCCGACGCTAATGCTGATCGAGCCTGAGGGGCTGGTGCGTAGTTCGCCCGGCGTAATGGTGAAGGTGTATCTATCGGGAGTGTCTGCATCTGCGAGCGTTCCATCCAACGGCGTCGCCAGGAACTGGATCGTCCCGCCGAGATGTGGCCCCATCGATTCTGTGCCCGTTAAGGAGCCGTCTAGCGCGTACTCGAACGCCACTCCGTCAGCGGTCGTGCTGCTGATCGTCTCGAGACGCATTGCTTCGTCGTAGCTGTGGAAGACTCGCGCCGAATCAGTCGCGTCGATCGCGACGTGGAGCAAGCCTTGGGCGTTGTATCGATAGACGAAGTGCTGACCGTCCGGGCCGACCAGTTCCTGCACGTTGCCGTCCGCGTTCCGGACGATGGTTAGTCGTGATCCCGTAGCAGTTACGAAACCACTGTTTGTCGCTCGCACATGTGTTTCGCCGGAAGAGATGCTGGTCAGCCGGTAACTCGGGCGGCTCGACGTTGTTCCTGTTTGCCCAAAGGCATACCGTTGACCGTCGGGCGAGACTAACGCAAACGGAGTCTCATCTGCCTCCGCAATCGTTGGAGAATAGGGAAGTCCCGTTCCAACGACGAAGTAGTCATCGCCGCCCTGGACGAGTCGACGATCCAGGCTTTCTAGTTGCCACTCAACGCCGTCATCTGCTGTCCAGGCAGGGGCGAAGGTTTCCAGCTGCCCGATGGGAGCGTTTGGTTGCGGAGCGAAAGTGAAGCCAACTCGCTCGCCCGTCGGTAGTGTCAGATAAACTCGAGCATTGTCCGTGAGTGATCGGAATGCTCCGACGTCGTCCGAGCTGCCGCCAGCATTCAAAGAGAGCTGGGGATTCACCAGAGGCCATGTCCAGCTTTGGCCGAATGAACCACCGGTCTGTGTCGTGTTCAGCGAGTCGTAGACGCGAGTGACGGGGATCGTGATTCCGCCCAGGTCCACCGATATATCCGTTGCTGTTTCAAAGACCGAGCCCAGCTTGTCCGCGGAGCTGATTTCAAAGTCTCGGCTTTCCTGTGTGGTGAGCCCGCCAAAGTCGCTCGCCGTGACTCGCAGCGTGTAAAAGCCATTCGCGAAACGCGACGGATCGATCGCGATTGCCTTTCTTACGTTCCCGTTGCCTTGGTCGAGTACCGTGCCAGCCGTCGCTCCGCGTGGTACGAGTTCGACAACGTATTCCGCAAGCCCCGTATCCGAAATGTTCACCTCGACGCCGACTGTCTCGTTGACGATCGGTGGCGTGATTGCTCCAACGCTAACCTCAGGGGCATCAAAGTCACCGGGGTCGCGAACGAGGATTGGTTGAGTGACGGTCGTCGAGCGGCCTTCTTCATCCGTAACGGTTGCGGTTGCCTCGAAACGACCGGGCCGTGTGGCGACGAAAGATGCTCGGCCAAGTTCGTCGAGTTCAACAACTTCGCCATCGATCCAAAGCGTCGCTTCGCCCACCGACAAGTCGCTAACCGCAATCGGCTCGACCAAAATCTCTTGCCCAGGCGATGCCGGGAAGCTTGGCGTGACCACGATGCGAACGTCAGGCGAAACCGGATCGAACGTCGCGAACAAGGTCAGCGTTTGAACTCGTTCCAATTCGCCATCGTTCGCGATTAGACGGATCGTGTGTGTGCCGGCTTGGAAGCCCTGCGGTGTCCACGTCAAAACGTAGTCGCCGTCGACTTCGTTTAGGATTGCTCCTTCCGGTAGGTCCTCGGCCGAGAGCGTGACGTCGTCCCCATCTAGGTCAAGTGCGCCGATTGTCAGCGAGAGCTCTTTGCCGATTTCTGCATTTCGCAGCGTTGGGGCATTAATCTCGGGAGCACGATTCGTGGGCAGGATCGTGACGGGGACAGTGAGCGTCGCCATCTCGTCCGACGGATCGATGGCCGCAAATGGTAGCGTGTAGTCACCTGCGGATTCAAAATCGATATCCCACACGACGGTTCGAGTGATTGGGTCAAACGTAAATCCGTCCGGGACATCGCCCGTGAAAGAGTAAATCAACGATTCGCCATCGGCATCTCCCGCCGTGATCGCAAAAATGAGTTGCTCGCCTTCGCGTCCGAAGAGTCCCGGGATCTGGCTGAAGACCGGTGCCTGATTGGTGTTAGTCACCGTAACCAGCACGTCTTCGCTACGAGCCCCCGATCCGTCAGACGCCGTGATGCGGAAGCGATAATCGCCAGCCTGTGTTGTATCGGGCGTCCACGTGAACTCGCCGGTCGTTTGATTGAATGCAGCGCCGCGCGGTAGGCCACTACTCGCTGTACCTATGACTTGAGCGGCCGTGTAATGAATCGTATCGCCGTCCGAGTCGGTGGCTTGTGCTTGAATGCTAAGCGTTTCGCCCTCGGCCACCGTCTGCGTTCCGATCGGAGCCAGCGACGGTCTCGCGTTCGAGCCACGCACGTTCAAGTTGATCGTTGTCACAGTAACCAACTGATTGGCCATGTCACCGTTGCCGCTATCTTCGACGATGAACGAAACCATTTGTTCGCCCAAGTCGGCGGCGGTCGGCGTCCACTCGAACGTGGCTTCACCGTAGATCGAGGACTCCGTCAGTGTCGTGCCGTCCGGCAAACCTGCGGCGGAGAAAGTGAGCGGATCTTGGTCCGCATCGGTGACGAACAGCGGCAGCGTGAAAGTTACGCCAGGAACCAACACGGCATCAAAGACGGGTGCGAATAACGGTGGTTCATTATCGCTAGTCGCTTGTAGTACAAACTGAACTTGCTCTTCAAGCTTACCTTCGCCAGTCGTTTCACGAGCAGTCACGGTCACTAGATAGTCGTCTCGATCACCCGGTTGCGGGTTCACGACAAGCGAACCTGTTCCGTCGCCGTTGTCCGTTAGCGTCGCCCAATCAGGCAAGTTCGTGGATTGCCCGATCTGCGCATCGATCGCCAGCGGTGCACCTTCCGGATCCGATGCAGAGATCGGAATCTCAAGCGTTCCGCCCACAGCCAACGATTGGTTTTCAATCGCGTCGATTTCCGGACGCCCGTTCGCATCCAACACGTCCAACGTCAGCGTCACAGTATCCGTGGTCGGTACTCCCGTGCCGTCACCGTCATCTGAAACGTTGAAATCTATCTGATAGACGCCCGCTGAATCAAAATCAGGCGTCCAACTGAAGATCTGCCTTTCTGGATCGTATTCAGCACCGTCCGGCAACGGTCCGTGTGTGTATGCGAGCTGCGGGATGAAGCCTTCAAAGTCAGCAAAGTAATCTTCGCTGGTCGCCAGTGGATCGTTGGGAGCAACCGGGAACTCAGGATCGAAAGCTGCGACACGAAGCTGCAACGTTTGACCTTCAAAGACCTGGAACTCTTCGAGCGGAGCGAACTCCACCTGGCCGTTGACGTTTTCAACGATAATCGACGCTGTTTGTTCAGCTCGAGCGGTTCCATCATCCGCGAAGAAAAAGATTTCAAACTCGCCGTGTTGATCGAACCCAGGCGTCCATTCGAACGTGCCCGTATTCGGATTCAGAAAACCGCCGGGCGGAATGTTTGGAGACACAAAACGAATCGCGTCGTTGTCTTCATCTTCTGCGAACAACTGAATCGACACGGTGTCGCCTTCACGCAACGTACGATTTGAAATCGGCGAAAGGGTCGGTGCCACATTGTTGTTGGCGATTGTAAGTTCGAAGGAAACGGAGGACTCGGCGAATCCGTCGCTGCCGATCAGCGTCACGTTTTCGTAGACGCCCGCCGCATCACCTCCTGGTCGCCAGCGAAGAGCTTGACTGAATGGATCGAAGATCGCACCTGGTGGCATGTTGTCGGCGAAGTAGAACAACTCATCGCCGTCCGCGTCGAATCCGCTAACCAGAATTTCGATCAAGTCGCCTTCCGTATAGCGTTGATCTTCGATCGGAGCGAGCACCGGAGCCATATTCGCACCGACGACGTTCACGGTCCATTCTTGTCGGCGATATGCGCCGCGACTGTCGTACGCTCGCAATTCAAACTCAGTCGTTGCGTCGTCACCGCGAGTTGGTGTCCACGTGATCTCGCCGGTTACCGCGTTGACGGTTGCGCCGTCGGGGCCTTTGGCAAGCACGAAGTTCAACGCCACACCATCGGGATCGTTGGCATTGACTGAGTACGTGTATGCTTCGGCTACGGACGCATTGGTTGGCGGTGACGATACGAAAATCGGCAGCTCGTTGGGCGGTAAGCTGGCAAGCACTCGCGAATTGAATTCCAAATCCAGCAGATACGGATTTGCGACGGTCAGCGTCACTGTTTGCGAAGTTCGCGCGGCGAGCGTTGTTCCGTCGGTCATGATTTGGATGCCGTCTTCTTCCGCCGGCACGCCACCGTCGCCGAAGTAGACGACCGTTTCCGCATGCTCGGTTTCGAATGGCACAAAGTCAGCGAATACGACGTTGATCGGACCAGCAACGTCGAAGTCCGCGTTGTTCGTCACAATCAAATCGAACAACACCGTACCTTCGGCTCGATTGAGTCGCGTTCTGCCGAAGTCCACGCCGACCGACAACGACACATCTTCGAACACTCGGAAGGTTGTCGAGAAACCCAGGCCGCCCATGGGGATGCCCTGTTCGCTCTCGACTCGCGAGTTCACGGACAGCTCGTATTCAGCCGGAGGCAGAGTTTCGAATAGCAGTTGCGACGTGCGAGTCACTTCGTCGTACTGAACCGCTCCGATCGAAACGAGTTCGTTCGTCGCTGTATTGCGAATCGAATAGTTGGCTGGGTTGTCGCCGCTGGTTGGATTCGTACCGTCCCCGGAAGTAAGCGCGACGTCGAACACGAGATTTGCACGATTGTTGCCCTCCAGAATCTGTACGTCGATTACTTGCGGTGCCGCCACAGCAAAGAACAGATCGATCTGTTCGCCCTGCGTCACCAGGAATCGTCCCTGGCTGAGCGACTCGATGCCTTCCACGCGGCCGAAGCCACTGCTGGCAATCGTGGCTAACTGTTGTGAGTTTGGATCCAGCACGGAAACGCGACCGTCGGCTTCGTGACCAACCAGTAGCAAACCTTCTTGCAGCGATCCCGCTTCACCCATGGAAATCGATTCTGCACCGCCTTCGATTTCCGCCACGATCTCAGCACGCCCACGGAAGTCGTAGCGAATAACTTGCTCACCCGTCGGCCAAGCAGTTCCGTACAGAGTGCCGTCGTGGGCGACTGCCAAAGAATCCGCACGAGTGTCGCTGAACGGCCGGAAGGTTCTTTCGGCCGTGTCGAATCGCTGAATGCCGCCAGTCGTAGCAACATAGATTGCAGCTTCACCGGGAATCTGCGCGAGACCCAGCGAGACACCGGCCCCCACGGAATCGAGTACCGCACCCGTGTTGGGGTCGATCTGCAAGAGTCCTTCGCCGCCCGTCGAAGCCCAAAGTTGCCCTGCCGTGTCGAATACCATTTCGTAAATCGGTGACGACAGAACGGCCAGTCGAATCGGCTCGTCACCCCCTACGAGCGGCATGCGGTAAAGCGTATTGCGGCCCATTCCGCCGCTGATGAAGACGGACTCGCCGTCCGGGCTGACGGCCATCGCCAGCGAACCGATCGAAGCTCCGCTGTCGCCGGGGATCGTTGCAAGTCGCTCGGCTGCAAGTGGCCGGATCACACGAGTGAACTGACTTGGGTTTGTCGCGCTGGTTCTCGATGGAATGCCCAACGCAAGTTCGCCAAACAATCGGCTTTCGGATACGCCGCCCGACGCATCGGCTCTTGGTAGTTCGACCCGAGCTGAAACATTGGCTCTGGGGCCGAACCTAAATTGATATCTGGAATCAATCGTGGGACGCGAATTCCCTCGGGAACAGATTCCACGTTGCCGGCTGCGTCAATCGCGCGAACGAGGAACTGAGGTTCTCGGCTAGGGTCGCCTTCGTAAATGTGCGACGTTTCGGTCGTTCGATATAGAACGGATCGATATCGGTTTCCGCCGTCCAGCGAAACCAACAACGAGTATGCGACTGCTCCGCTTCCGCCGGGCTCTTCATCGGCCGACCAGTCTACTTCCCAGCGTCCGCCGCCCAATGGTGTAGCCTCAACTGAGCTCACGGGAGCCACTGCATCCAACGTCGCCGCGAACGTGGGTGAATCAACCGGCGCCCCATCGTCGATGATCGTGCGCGCGATCATTTCAATCTGCGAGCCGGTTTCCAGCTCGCCGCCCGTTCCGGCAGCGGCAAGGCTGTCCGCGTTCACCCAGAAGCCAACTTTCAGGCTTTCGCCTGGTTGCAACAGGCCGACGGTTGGATCGACTGGAGCCAAACCGTCACGTGGATCAATCGCGCGAAGCAGGTACGAAGCCACACGCGTGTTGGCGTCGATGCCGGCGGTAACTTGTAAGACGTAGCCTTCTTCTTCCAGTAAGTCGATTTCGCCAACGAAGTTCGGCCGACCCGGTGGAAGTGCGATCGTGCGTCCACCCAGTTCAATGTCGGCGACTTGCAGTGAACGTTCGTCAAGCTCGTCATCCAGCGGCACAAGGACGCGGATCTCTCGCGCGGGAGACGAGGCTTCGTCGTCGTAGGTGGCCGTGACGGTATACGGTAGTGGCGTCGAAAGCGGAACGAAGTTCTCGTCACCGACACCCGTCGGGCCCATCAGCGAAACGTTGTCGCTGGCCTGCGCACCAAGAGCTTCCAGATCGAATACGATGCCTTGGACTGCTGCTGCGCCACCTTCAAACCGGGGTGGAGGCCCGGCACGTAGTGTGAACGTGACGAAGGAAGTCGGGTTCGCCAGCTGCAAATCATAGTCTTCACGATTGGCAGCAGTACCGCCACTGAATTGGTCCGGCGTGTGGCCGTAGTAGCCCTTCAGTTTCGACATCAAGTCGCCCAGCGACTGGTTGGCCGTGGCTAGATTGTTTTCTGCATCCTTGATGATGCCTTC
>CAYQMZ010000102.1:5024-13661 GCA_964418725.1 uncultured Pirellulaceae bacterium | reverse complement strand
TCAGCAACTCGGATGCATCTGCCCGCTTTGCCACAGTCGCTTTCACATAGCCTCGTCTCTGATCAATCGTTGGGGCCACTGTCCCGAATGCTACGGTGACGTGTTGCTGATTCCCACGGGGGGACACAACTAGCGGTGATCGAACAAGTAAGCACGAACAGAATTCACCGTATCCCGCTCAACCAGTTTGAGCCGCCGCATGTACGGATGAAAGCTCGCCGTGTTGGAGTAGTGCCCCGTCACGTCCGTCGATTCTGCATGAGCGAACGCACTGCCTACATTCCGATGTAGCTGCAGCAACGGAATTACTTCACCGCGTGCGATCTCATCGTTTCAACGGCCTCAAGAATCTGCGACTCTAAACCTGACGCCCAAGGTGCGGGCAGGCCATAGTAGATCATCGCTCCTCCACCTTCGTAACGTCCTTCGTGCAAGACACGCTCCGAGGGGATGTAGGCCATAACGTCGTTTGCATAGGCAGCCACCCACGTCTTTGATCGAGGCCTATCGCTCTTCAGGCGAACCACGTAATCGACGACCACTTCGCCGCCAAGGAATAGCCACTCGATATCACCGAGTTGCCACCGAGCGATTGGATACGGATAACTGGAAGGCAGTTCGCCCTTACGCTCGAGCTCTGTTTTCAGAATGCTTGCTCTGGCAACCTCAAACTTGTTCTTGGACAGCAAATCCCGTTCGAGGTCGTCTGGGGTCGGAAGCCTCGAGTATCCAAGCTGCAGGATCGAGCTCTCATGCTGCAGCACACTGGTCACCGGTTTCATCTTGTGCGTAAGCAACACATCCTCAACCGCAATTGCGAGGCGACGTCCATAATGTCGAGCCAACTCGACGCTTCGCCTGGGTAACGGATTTTGGTCAGCCCCGCAGCCGGCCCAAAATATGGCAACGCAATCAGGATGGAGTGATTCTATTTCCTGCTGCGCAAAGCCGGGATAGTCGCCGGACCACTGAAATGATGAAAGCACCGTCGCGTGGCAAGCGTATCCGAAAACTACGGAACACAGTTTTCCCTGCGTGTCATGGATGGCAAGCACAGGAACGTCATGGTCGAAAGGACCGGCAAGCGTTGCCTTGGCACGCAGTTCTGGCACTTTGCCCTCTTCGTTTTCACGGCGGTTCGTTGCGAACGTCGCGGTGCCGCTGCCCCACGTTAGCGTTCCGGGACGCAGGTCATGAATGGCTTCACTCACGATATCGATGATCTTCGCTTCCAAACTTTTCGTATACGAATCGATCGCTTTGCGTTGCGCCGGTGTCGCGTAGTAGAAGTTCATGGGTGCCAGAGTTTCGCCAACAGCGGGACCCGTATGCGTGTGGGAACAACAGATCATCACGGCATCCGAAGCCAAGCCGTGGCGCTCGAGCAACGCCTTTCGAATTCTTGCCGTACTGTTCGCGCTGATACCAATCAGATCTGCAGTAATCAAAACGCCGCGATTCCCGTCTGCATCCGAGAGCACAAGTGCTTTGACCCACAACTCCGACAGTTTTCCCTGAGCCGGTGTTTCTCGAGATGCGTATCCGGACATCAGCATGGGAGCGTTGGGCGTGATATTGGCCCGGGCCACACCGAACTGCCATTCGTTTACGTCACGCGGAGTGTTAGTGGCTGCGCCGGTTGACGCACGCTGAATCAGCCAGGCGATTAAGTCGGCAACTCCCTGTTCGCCGAGATCTCGTTCCAATCCTTCTGGCATCAGCGAACGCCCCGTCGCTTGAATTTGCTCGACGTCTTGCCTTGCCACACTCACGGTTGTGCCGTCCGCCTGAGTCAACTGCAAGGAGGTGGCCGAGTCACCCGCAAGCAGACCAGAAATGCTACGGCCGTCGGTCGTAATCACTGAGTAAGACTCGTAGCGAGGATCGACTTCGCGATTCGGATCCAGAATGTTCGTCAGCATGTAGGCTGCGCCGCGATTCCGTAGCGGCGCGAGATCGGGACCGACATTCTTGCCGATCTGTTCCAGCCGATGGCAACTGGAACAAACCTTGCCGAATAAGGCCTTGCCACGCACCGGATCACCACGCCGATTCAATAGCGATTGATACTTCGCCACTACGCTTGCTCGATCCGATTGCTCGCCCAACAAATTCTTCGCCCGTCCCGCGACGGCAGCGTCGCGGTGCCGTAACAGTTTGTCTCGATGAATGGCCGCAAGCTGCGTAGGTGGTGTCTCTTCATCGGCAATCGACTGTAACAAACGCCGCGCCCAAGCCGTGCGTGAAATCAATAAGTCCGTGGCTCTTCGGCGTCCCGTGGGATTCAGATGCGGAGCAGCCTCGATCAACTGATCGGCCACGGCGTCGTTCGAAAAATCGCCTAGTACCTCGACGATCTTGTTCTGAATTACGGGCGGTTGCGATGAAGCGAGCAACTCCTTGACCGTGCTAGAGACACTGGCAAACTCAGCGAGCCCCAAACAATCTATGGCAAAATTGCGAGCGTCGATCGAAAGGGACTTATCGACTGATCTGCGGCATGCAGTCGCAACCACGTCGCTCACCAGTTTCCCTGGACGCTCAACCCCCTGCTCTCTGAGTCTCTTTACAAGAGAATCTCTTCGGCGCCCTGTGCCTTTCAATATGCTTGCAATAATTCGAAACTGACTTGCAGGCTCTAGTGATTTCGCGAGACGAACCGCATTGCCAATCTGCTGTCCACTTCCCCCGATCTGTCCTGACAATTCATCCAAGAGCGCGGTGTCGGTACTTCCTTGTGACACCAAGGCTCGCAACATGTCGAGTTGATCATCCCCGATCGAGCTGAGTAACGCGAACCTCATTTTTCGCGTCGTTGCCTGCAGTGCGAGGTCAGTCAGTGCCTTCCGGCGCGAGTCTGTGGGAAACGCACCCAACGTCAGTGCCAGCTGGTAACGAACCCACTCACTGTCGTCGCCCACCATTCGCTCAAGCTGAGACGTCGTCGCTTCGCCTACATTCTTCGCTGTCTCCAGAATCTTCAACGCATGCCTTCGCACTTGCGGATGCGGATTGGAAAGTTGCCTTACCAACATTGACTCTGACAATCGGTCAATCGACTGCAAGCAATAGGTTGCACGAATACGCGCATGCGGTGAACTTGATTCCGTGGCTTGCTGGAGCAGCGATGCGAACGTATTCGTGGCGGCGTCCGACTTGCCACACCGAGTTACGATTAGCCGAGCTGCCGTTTCACGATGCCAACCGTTTGAATGTTCTAACATTCGCACCAATTCTCGGTCCGTGGCCTTTCCGGGAAGGTGGCGTTCGCGAGGCGATTTTTGGTCGGGCACGATTCGGTAAATGCGGCCACGGTCGCGACCACTCGTCAAATTCAGATGCTGTTTGATCATTGGCGGCAAGCTCAGTGGGTGCTCGATCACCTCGCGGTACATATCAAGCAAGTACAAAGAGCCATCTGGTCCGTTCGCAAACTGGACCGGTCGGAACCAATTGTCCGTGGACGTGAGGAATTCCGTTTTTGGCGGAGTCGCTCGCTCTCCCACCTTATCAAGGCCACGCGTTTCAATTCGCTTGAGATGCACAAGGTTGCTGCCGACGTCACCGACGAAAACATGGTCCGCTCGATAGCGATCCGGAAACAAGTCGCCGTTGTAGACCGTCAGGCCACTCGCACTGGTAAAATACCCAGCCGCTCGTCCGCCACCTTCCACCGGACCGCCGACCATCCCCTTTACTCGCAATCGCGTGCGTACGATTCTCCACGGTTCGACTTCGCTCGTCCGAAAGACTTCGGCTGAGCCACCATCGACCGCGATACTGCGACGCGAACGATATCCTCGCAACAACGGATTCCGGCTGAGATGACGTTCGTCGAACTCGATCCATTGAAGATGGTCGCTGTTGGAGCAAACGAATCGCTCGCCCCAACGATCAAATGTGGAACCATGTTGAGCACCGCCGCTCTCTGCACGCATCGTCATGCTCGCTGGGTCGATCGAATAGTCACGTCCGCGAAGATTGACGGGCGATTGTTCGAGTGATTCCGACGAAGTGATTTTTCCACCGTTCAAGCCGCTGGCTCCGTACAGCCGATTGTCCAGTCCCCATCGAAACGAGTTCATCATGCCCTGAACGTTGTTGCGACCAAAGCCGCTGAATACGACGCGACGCTGATCTGCCTTGCCATCACCATCGGTATCCTTGCAATAAAGAATGTCGGGAGCTACAGCCAGAAAGACACCGCCGTCATAGCAAGCAATCGCCGTTGGCCACGAGAGCCCCGTCAGAAAGTCGGAGGCAGTTTCGTACTTTCCGTCACCGTCTTTGTCCTCCAACAACCGAACGGCGCCCAAGTTCTCGCCACCGTCTTCGCTGTAGCCGTTCATACAAACAACATAGAGTCGCCCCATTTCGTCGAACGCCATCGCAATTGGATCGGTGACCAGTGGTTCATGCGCAGCGAGTTGTATTTCGAATCCATCGACAATTTGGAACTTGGCCAATGAGTCTTGTGGCTCCGTTGGCGGGATACGGGGCAACTCACTGGCGTAGTTTTTAGTGACGGAGTCTGTTTCCAACGGAACTTCGTCCGCGAACAAAGTCGAAGCCAGCAACAGCAAGAGACAACAACTGGGAAACTTCATTTCCGCGACTCCAAGAACGCTAACAAGTCAGCCAACTCATCGTTCGTCAGCTGTTTTTCCAAACCCGATGGCATGATCGAGACTTTCCCCGGCAACATCGTTTCAATATCGTCCGAACGAATCATTTTGATTTCGGTTGCATTGAGTTGTAGTTTCAATTCGGTCGATGATTGATCGCGAATCGTCCCCGTCCACTGTCGCCCGTCAGCAGTCACAACATTCACCGGTTCATAACTGCGCACGAAACTAGCGCTGGGGTAAATGATCGCTTCCAACAGATCTCGACGCGAGCGAGTTCGTCCAATTCGAGACAGATCGGGCCCTACGGTGCCGCCGCGGTATCCCACAGCGTGGCAAGTAAAGCACGCCTGCTTTTGGTTGTGAAAGATCTCTTGTCCGCGCCGGATATCGCCATCGGGCAAATCGGCCATCAAGTCATCTAGACGCTGCGTCTGCATGGCGAGACTACCTGCGGAGTCCTTGAGCAATCGGGCTGCGAGTACCTGCGCGTCGTCCCCAAATTGTTCGGCGAGACTCGCAAGCTGATCCGCGCGCAGCGCAGTTGCCGCGTTACTTTCCATGAGCGATTCGAATAAGACCTTTCCCACGTCCGGCGATTTCGACTTCTCAAAAACCCGCAGCAGCCGACTTAGCTCTAGCGCACCGACCGCTGGAACAGCCTTGGCCAGCTCGACCAACTGTGTCGGCTGGAGTTCAACATTTTCGAGCACCCCCAACGCGAGACTGCGGGTAGCAGCCGGATGCTCGTCGGACATGTAGTGGGTGACTTGTGCAAAGAGCTTCGGCCCTAGCGTCTTCAATTGCCTTGCCGCGAGCAGCCTGGTCGCCGGAGTCGCATCTTTGTCCGTTGCGACTCGTTCCATTTCGTCGCGCAATGACTTGTTCAGCTCGGGACGCTCCATCAATTTCCGCACGACCAATTCAACGACGTCGGGGCTTCGATCTCGAAGCAGGGTTGGAAGAGTCTCCTCAATCTCACCTACATTGAAAGGGACGCATTCGATCAGCGATGCCTTCGCGTTTTCACTCACATCCTGCCGCAATAATAGCTCCGCAATGAACTGATTGATCGCGGTCTGTCCAGCCAGTGCCCCAAGGTCAGCACTGAAAGCCGCAAGGCGTCCAACGTCTTCATCGATTTCACGGCGGTATAACGCAACAAACGAGTCGCTCCATTCGGGACGCGCCTTTGCGATACTCGTCGCCAGCCTTCGGATTTCGGAGTATTTCGAGTTGAGCAGTTGCAGCAGTTGGTCTTGAGAAACCGCGAGCCTACCGTTCTCCATGCCGATCAACGCAGTTAGCGTCGCACACTTCTGCGTTACCTTATTCGACGACAACGCCGCCAGCAGTTGTGGGATCGAACGTGGTCCCATTTCGATCAACGCATAAGTCAACGAATGCTGTAGGGTGCGATCGATATCGTCATCAAGCCGATTTAGAATCCTCGGAATCGCCATTGTGACTCCGAGACGACCGATCGCCTCAGCCGCAGCTCGTTGAACATGAAGCGAATCATCGTCGAGCAGCTCAACCAATCGACCGCTGGACGATTTGTCACTTGGAAACAGGCTTGCCCCGTGCGATGAAGCTTGCCGGACGCTCGGGCTTTGGTGAAACAACCCTAGTCGAGCGACCTCTCTCGCGGACGGCGACGATATTCGACATGCGGCCCAAATAGCATTCAAAGCAGCTCGGCGGTCAGGGCTGCTCTTTACCGTCTTTTGCAATTGAGAGACTACGGCATCCTGGCGACTTCCAATTTCGGTAATTGCTCGCCTTCTCACCGCGAATCGGTCGTCCGCCAAGAGCTTCGACAACTGCGTAGCGGACAAGGTCTTCCATGGAATCTGCAGTCCACGAGGATCTGCACGACGTTCCGTGTCACGCTTCTTCAGGCGATAGATGGCGCCAGTGACATCGGGCTTATGAAGCTGAGATGTAGGACAACAGAGTTTGTACCAACCGCCAGTATCAACGATCAGCACACTGCCATCGGCGTCTTCGATGACGTCGGTCGGGTGGAAGTCCAAGTCGTCGCTGCTTACGAGCACGTCGTCTTTCGTCTGGAAAGACGCACCATGTGGCACCAATTCATGCCGCGTAACGCTGTGCAAGTTGAAGCACGCAGTCAGCAGATGACCTTCAAAACCCAGACTGTCAGACTCTAGCCTTGCGAGTCCACTTGGCGCGGCGGCACCAAGATGAGTCATGACGGGCATTAATGGACCGGTTCGCGGGTGACCGTCCAGCACACCATGATCTTTGCCATAGACTCCACCATAGATCGCATGAACTAAACCGTCGCGTTGACCATTGGCAGGATGCTGAAAGAACGTTGTGTTGAATATTCGCTCGCCTGTCTCGGTGAAGACTACTTCGACAGGGTTATCCATTCCGCCGGTCATCACTGGCGTGGCGACTCCGCCGTTCGGAGCACGCCGAAAGATATGAGCCGCGCGCGTCACAAATGGCTGGCCATCTGCTGTCTCGTAAGTCTGTTCTGCGAAGGCACCTTTGCACCAGTAGATGAAACCGTCGAGTCCCTGATACGGTCCATGCAGATCGTTCGCACAGCCCGTAAGCGTCTTGCCGTCGAACCAAACCTCGCGTTGATCCGCCAATCCGTCATTGTTGTGATCCGTCAGCTTCAATATTTGTGGTGGTGCCGCAACGTAAACAGAACCTCCGTGGCAGAGCACTCCTTCAGGGAACATTAACTGGTCGGCGAAGACCGTACGCTTGTCAAATATGCCGTCGCCGTCGGTATCGCTAAGCCGCAGTATCGAGTGCGGCTTTTCCTTCAACTGCTGATGCACATCGTCATTGGTGCCGCTCGATTCAGCAACGTACAGGTGCCCATTGGCGTCGAAGTCGACAACAATCGGCCGCTCAGTCAGGCCCGGTCGAATCGCCAGTTCAAGCTCGTAGCCATCCGGAATCTGAAACTCACGCTGTCCGACCTCAACCCTTTCAGCGTAGGCGGTCGAAGCGATCAACACCGACATAACGAGGAACGAGAATCGCAAGAATAATGGGTACACCGAGATTACTCCGAATCATGCGTCCGACGCACTGGCTACAATGGCCACATTCTAACGCCAACCCAAAGGTGCATGCCAAAGTGAAAGCCACTTCGTTTTCGGCGACTACCCAAGCGAACATTTGGTTGTACTTCGCGACTCTCTATTTTGCGGTCGCCCCAACGCTGCTCGCGAATGCAAATTCAACCGAATCAGACCCTTACAACGTGGTTTTCATTCTGATCGACGACTTGGGGTGGTCGGATCTAGGCTATGCAGGCAGCGATTACTATCGCACGCCCCATATTGATTCTCTGTCAAAGCAGAGTCTGGTTTTTCGCAATGCGTATGCGGCCGCCCCTGTTTGTTCGCCAACACGAGCATCGATTCTGACCGGGAAATCACCAGCTCGCTTAGATATGACGATCTGGCATGAAGGAGCTGTTCAGGGTGGGCCCAAGGATCGACCGCTGTTGCCCGCTCGGTCGAACCCGAACTTGGCTCGCGAAGAAGTGACGTTAGCCGAACGCTTTAAGGAAGCTGGCTATTGGACCGCTCACATCGGCAAATGGCACTTGGGAACCGCCGCATTCTATCCGGAAACCCAAGGCTTTGACTTTCACGTTGGCGGCACATTTTGGGGAGCACCAGCGACTTTCTTTTACCCGTTCTCAGGAAAGTGGAACGCCCGCGATCCCGAGATTCGTTACGTGCCGGGCTTGGACTTCGGCAAGGATGGCGATTACCTGCCAGACCGGCTAACGGACGTTGCGCTCGACGTCATTCAGTCAAATCGGAAGCGACCGTTCTTTCTGAACCTCTGGTACTACACCGTTCATAGCCCGATCCAAGCGCCTACAGATTTGGTTGACGCCAATCGCCAAAGGACACCGGGCAAACGACATAAAGACCCAACGTATGCGGCGATGGTGGAACGCATGGACCTGAATGTAGGACGCGTTCTTGCGAAGCTTGACGAACTTGGT
>CAYQMZ010000102.1:2146-5010 GCA_964418725.1 uncultured Pirellulaceae bacterium | reverse complement strand
CCATTGCGATCCGGGAAGGGTACTTTGTACGAAGGCGGCATCCGGGTTCCGCTCCTGATTCGTTGGCCCCGTCTAGCTCCCGGCGAAACATCAGAACTAGTGACTTCGCAGGACTTTGCACCAACTCTTAACGACTTGCTGAATCGAGACGAACCGACGAACGTCGATGGTCTGAGCCTACTACCATTGATAAAGAACCCTCAGGCCAAGCTTCCGAAACGGGCGTTGTTCTGGCATTTCCCGCACTACTATCCTCGCATGACGCCAGCGAGCGCAATTCGCAGCGATGACTGGAAGCTGATCCATTATTACGAAGATGATCGACGCGAACTCTACAATCTTCGAGACGACCCCGGCGAACAACACGACTTGGCTGAGCAGGAATCAGTGGTGACTAGGTCGCTGTACCAAAAACTCGAGTCGTGGCGAGTTTCTGTCGGCGCAAATCCACCGACGAAGCAGCCTTAACAGATCTGGCTATGCCGCGACCGACGTGACGGACTGCAACGCAGTAGAAAACTGCACGAACTGCAATGCCAGGCAAAATCGTTCCCTGAAGAACCACAAAGATCGTCCACGCTACTCGGGAAGCTTGTCCGAAATTTTCTCCTGAAGCGCGAGAGCTCGCTGGGTACGGACGTTATCACGGCCCAAGGTTTCTAGATAGATTTCGACCGACTGTCGTAGCACTTCTCCGGCTTCTTGATAGTCTTCTCGATTCACCAATTGCCCCGCGTATCGATACATTGCGCGAGCTGTTCGAGGCTGGCGACCGTAGGCGACTTGGCAAGCTTCAATTGCCTCTTTCATCAACGCTTCGCCGCGTTCTGGTTCCGCGGACATCATTCGCATGGCCATGTCCTGCTGCAGATGGGTCACGATGGGATGATACCGTCCCAACGTACGCTTCATCGATTCGATCACTTCCTGAGTCTGCTGCATCGCTGCATCGTGACGACCAAGTTGCCAATTCACGGTAGCAAACACGGCCTTCAATGCCATCTCGACGTACGTGGCACCTGTGGGATGCTCTCGAAGCACCTGTCGAGCTTCCGTGAGCGCCTTGATCGCCTCGGCATTTCGACCTCGCACTCTGGAGATAATCGCTTTCCCGATCAAAGCGTGAGCAAAGTCATGGGGTGCTGGATCCACCTCGGCTTTAAGGATTTCTAATACCTGCCCGATTAGCTTTTCTGCTTCGGAGATTCCTTCTCCTCTGAGGTTGCTTTCCAAGACGACGAAGGCGAAGAACAACTTGTTCGCGGCACCACGCGGATCCATTGCGCCATAAATTTCGTCGAGCATCTCTACGGACTCGCGATACAACGGGATAGATGCTTCGTAGTTGCCCTGAATGTAACGCACCATGGCCAAGATCATCAAATCATGAGCTGTTTCTTCGTTGGCCGAGTTGCCATGAAGCTCTCGCCGAGTCGCAATTGCCTCGCTCGCTAGTCGTTCTGCTGCATCAAGGTCACCAAGAGTCAGGTACGTTTCCGCAAGAGCCCCTTTGATCGAAGCTCGGATGCGAGGCTTCGCGGATAACTCTGATTCAATCATCTTCGTCCCACGACTTAGCAACTCGCGAGCCGTCGGATCGTCGGACTGGTTGGGCGAAGGACCAAAACGATACCCTCGGATTCCCAGACGGTCGGCACCTTGGAATACGCCAACCAAAAAGTTGGTCACTTGCTTTGCTGCCTCCGCCTGCTGTTTTGCCTCTTCCGCAGCCGATGCTGCAAGCGACTCGGCTTGCTCGGCGTTAAGTCGCTGTTGACGCTCCGCCTCAGCCGCCAACTTTTCTCGATCAGCGGCTTCGTTGGCTTCAATGGCAGCTTGTTTGGCAAGGTTTGCGGCTGCCACCGCTTCCTCCGCATTCTTCTCCGCCCGGCGCCACTGAGTGGCGACTCCGAATAGCCCCGCGATCAGTGAAAAACACAAAGCCAAGGAGAGGACTGCGACCGTGGGGTTACGCGCGCACCATAGACGGGTGCGATCAAAGGCTGTGATGGGACGAGCCGAAATCGGAAATCCAGAGAGGTGCCGATCGATGTCATCTGACAGTTCGCGAACGGACTGGTAACGCTGATGCGGCTCTCTCCGCAAGCACTTCATCACGATGGTATCAAGATCGCCCGACAGACTTCGACGCAATTGCTCGCCATTGAGCTGGCGGTCTTGCAATACGTCAGAGGACAGGCCTTTGGCGATATGACTAGGTTGCTTTGGCTCCTCCTGACTGACGATGCGTTCGATCTCAACGATACTGGTCGTATTCAAATCATGAGGTCGTTGCCCTGTGAGCAGTTTGTAGAGTACTACCCCCATCGAGTACACATCGCTACTGATTGTCAGCGGTTCGCCACGAAGCTGTTCCGGGCTTGCGTAGTGTGGCGTTAAGGCACGAAGACCAGTTTGCGTAGCCGGTGTCTCAGCTTGGATTTCGGTTTGGCTGAGTAGCTTTGCGATACCAAAATCAATGAGTTTTACCTGTCCGCCCGACGTAACCAAGATGTTGCTAGGTTTCAGATCTCGGTGAATGACAGCGTGTTGATGAGCGAATTCAATCGCCGAACAGATGGATTGAAATAGACGAAGCCGATCAACGATCGTAAGCCGTTGGTCATTGCAATAAACGTCAACTCGGTCGCCATCGACGTACTCCATAACCAAGTAGGGGCGTCCGTCCTCCGTCGTTCCCGCATCAAAGATTCCTGCGATCTGTGGGTGACGCGAGAGGTTCGCCATGAACGTCATCTCTGAGCGAAAGCGTGCGACTCCTGCGCTATCGAGATGCCCGGGTCGAGCCACTTTAAGTGCAACGTGTTGTTGGAAGTCACTGCTTCGTTCGGCTAGGTAAACTT